>JAYUFF010000228.1:0-2435 GCA_043738825.1 Schlesneria sp. | reverse complement strand
CTGTGGGTCGCACAAGCTCGATTCGCGCGTCCTTGATTGGACGTGTCGAATGCTGCGGGGTTACCCCGCGGTCGCCGTGTTGTTCGAGATTCGTGGTGTGAATTGTCAGTGTGGTGGACCTCACCACACCGACAATTCGCTACGGGATCGGTTGTGCGGCCCACGGGTCGGCTTTGGGTGGGGGTCGGTTTGAGTGGCACGCCCTGAGTCCTCGAAGGGCGTGGAGGTCGCCAATTTTGGATTTGTGATTTTCGATTTCCGATTGCAAATCCAAAATCGTCAATCCGAAATCCACGCCTCCGCTCGTCTGATTGAGTTCATCGCGTGTCTCGGGATGTCACTTCATGGGGTTCTTCGCGTGGTTGTTCCGCTGGCTCGGTTGGAGTGCGGACCCGCGCGATTCGTGGGACGACCCAACACCACAGCCATCCGTCGCCAGCCGCTCTTCCACACGAACAGCCACACTCGACGCACCGCCGCATCCACCGAGCCGTCCGTCTGGCGAACCGCTTCCTCGCCCCAAGCTCACGGCCACCCGACGCGACAAGACGCGACATGACGCTCGCAAATCTCACGCGACGTTTGTCGAAGTCACCGGCGCGGTCCCGTACAAGTACGCGCGATTCGGCTCGGGAACCGGACGGCATCTCGATCTGAGTCAGGACGGCGACGATGCCCGTTTGCAGCAGCGCGGCCTGCCCGTGTTTCGCACTCCCGAACAATTGGCCGACTGGCTGGGGGTGCCTTTGAAGAAAGTCGCGTGGCTGGTGCATCGGTTCTCGGCAGGACGTCCCGCGAGCGTTGAGCAAGCTCACTATCACTTCAGTTGGCTCAAGAAGAAGTCGGGCGGCTGGCGACTGATCGAATCACCCAAGCAGACGCTGAAGCAGGCGCAGGTGAAGATCCTGCGCGAGATTCTTGATCGCGTGCCGACGCACTCGGCGGCGCACGGCTTCGTGACGGGACGGTCGATCCTGACGAACGCCAAGCCGCACGTCGGACACGCGACGTTGGTGAAGCTCGACCTGTCGAACTTCTACGCGACCGTCGGTTTCTCGCGTGTCGTGGCCATCTTTCGCGCGTTGGGCTACTCGCGTGAGGCGGCGATCTGGCTGGGACTGCTCACCACGTCGGCCATTCCCGGCAACATGGCCTTCCCGGCTCGCGACCCCTACGCCTTCGAGCCGTATCTGCGACGCCATCTGCCGCAGGGCGCACCGACCTCCCCCGCGCTGGCGAATCTGTCGGCGTACCGACTCGATCTGCGACTGGCCGGGTTGTCGAAGTCGTATGGCGCGACGTATACGCGCTACGCCGATGACCTTGCGATCTCGGGACCGAAGGAATTGGCGGGAGGCTTGCGAGTGCTGATCCCACTCGTGCAACAGATCATCCGCTGTGAACGGTTTCGCGCGAACACGGCCAAGCGTCGCGTGCTGCGTGCTCACCAGCGACAGACCATTGCGGGAGTCGTCGTCAATGCGAAGCCCAACGTCGCCCGCGATCACTACGACCGGCTGAAGGCGACGCTGAACAACTGCGTCCGCCTCGGGCCGTCCACGCAAAACCGCGAGCAGGTCGCCGACTTCACCTCGCACCTGCGAGGCCGCATCGCTCATGTCCAGCAACTGAACCGGGCACGCGGCGACAAACTGCTGGCCCTCTTCAACCGCATCGACTGGCGACGTTAATTCGACTGTGACGGATTCGTCCGAAAGAGTCAGTGGGCCTGACCCCTGACGTGGAGCATCCGTGATCGATCTGCTGAACTTCCTGCTCCCGACGCGATTCCTGCAGCCCCTGCTGAAGCCGGTCATCCGGCTGTTTCTCGGCTTCGTGGCCATCCCGATTTTTCGCCTGTTCGTGCGTCGAGTCGTCAAGGTGCAGGAGATCGACGAGGAACTGGAGAAAGACCTCGAACAGTGGTTTCGCGGGGTGCTGCTGCTGTTGATCGCCACTCAAAATATGGAAGCGACGATCTTCGGCTGGGTCCGACCCGAAACTCGCGAAAGCGTGTTCTTCATGGCCGGCCGGTTGCTGCTGGCGATCGGCGTGATCGAGGGGATGCCTGACCAGTCGCTCTTTGCGCTGATCTATCCGGGACCGCAGCCGCCGAAGATCGAGAAGGGTCGCATCCTCTGGAGCCTCTTCCGATACATACCAGTGTTGCTCAAAGGCATTGTCTGCCAGCACCTCAATCGGTCGTCTCCCGTCTTCGCCATTCTGGCCGTGATCTGGCCCGGCCAGATTGGTTGGGTCTGTTACGGGATGGCGATCAGCCAGTACCTGCTGATCGGCCTCGTCGCCTCGAAGGACAAGGCCATGAACGTCCTCCAGAAATTTGACGAGGCGGTCGAACTGCAACGCCATCAACTGGAAGCCGAACTCGATCTGCACGCCTCCGCGCGACAACAGGCCGCAGCCAAGCTCCACGA
>JAYUFF010000227.1:0-2439 GCA_043738825.1 Schlesneria sp. | reverse complement strand
TCGACCCGACGCAGGAGCAGGACGTGCTGGTGCGCATCAACATGGATCTCGTGTTGCGGGCACTGCGGCTGGAGTTTGAAGAATTCGACACCTCGAATACGCCGACCCCGCAATACCAGCCGTATCTGCAGTGGACCAAGCAGCACCTGCACGCGGGGCATCCGATGATCATCACCGTGTTCGACCAGGACGACAGCTCCTGGGACTACGACCACATCGTCCTGGCCACGGGATTCCAGGCGCTGGACGTGAAGACGTATCACCCCGACGACATTCTGTTCTTCAACGACCACCTGAGACTGCAGCCCCGGCGGCGCGAATTCAAGACGCTGCACGACACTCGCGAAATGAAGGGGAACGGTGCCGAGTACTACTTCTGCATCCCGACCACGCACAACTTTGGTTGCGCAGTCACCGGCATCCAAGATGAAACCGGAGCGCTGCTGCCCGTGCGAGTCAGCGTGGACCGCGAGGAGGAACCCGACACCGTGAAGGCAGAAGCCCCACTGGAGTTGAAACTGACGGTCACCGTCAGCCGACTGAAACCCGGTCAGTCGTACGTCCTCTATCGTTATGACGACTATGAAACCGTCCCCACCCGGAACTACGCCGGGAGCAAATATCACTCGGCCCGAAAGTTTGTGGCGGGATGTCCCAAGCACGAGTTTCAGGACAAATGCCTTTCCAACGGCGTTTCCATGTACCGGTGCCTGCCAGACGACGGCCAGTGATCTCGACGGCCAGGCTTCTACCTCGACCCGAAGTAGAACAGCGTCAGGCCGAGGGCGATGCGTTCGACGAGGGGATGCAGCATCGCGCCCTGGTCGAGGAGTTCGACGATGGCGATGAGCAGAATCGAGACCAGCACGACGAGGGCCTTGATGTCGCCCCACGTTCCCGACGCGGGCTGACTGCGGCGGCGATGGAACCAGTTGGCGATGCCGCCCACGATGGCTCCCAGCAGGTACGCGAAGACCATGCTCAGCAGCGCGATCGTTTTCTCCTCGAACAGCCGCCCTTCGCGATAGAGGTGAACTCCCAAGCCGACGAACGCGGCGATGATCAGGAACCGGATTGTGTTCTTCGGCAGGTAGAGCGGATGCCGCTCGCGGTCGATCGAGCCGTCGTCCTCCAGCCGCCGCATGGTCTCGGGCGACAGCGACACAAACCGGCGCGACGTGAAGTAGTGTGCGAGGGCGATGAGCAGGGTCTCAGTCCAGAGGGAAATAGATTCGGGCGGGCGATGGAAGACCATCTTTGTCACCACGACCGCGACCACGATCAGTGTCAGCAACGCGCGAACGCTGCCAGTCGGCAGGCCCAACGGCGGCCAAGTCTTCGGTGATCCGGTGAATTCGTTGTCCATGATGTCCTCGTGTTTGGGGTGATGTTTCGGCGAGTGATTTGTGATGGGCAGCACAACGGCGGGGGATGCGGTTCGGATCAGGGAAGGCGTCGATAGAGAAGCAACGAATGGGGCCGGGAGTGAAAAGTGAGAAATGGCCAGTGAGAAGTGCAAAGTGGCTGAAGGAATGGGTGTTCTCACACTTTTCACTTCTTACTTTTCACTGGCCACTTTTCACTCTCTATACCTCACGCGGCTTCAATTGAGACGTTTAGCCCCAACGCCATCGGCGTGGGCGCGAATGTGGGCACGGCATTGATCGCGCCCACGCCGATGGCGTTGGGGCTAAACGTCATACCTCTCATTCATGAGGTATGACTTCCAGCGAACAGGTCCGTCACGGCTTTGCCGGTGCCATCTTCGGTGGCGTAGAACGGGCGCTTCTCGACATCGAAGGCGGTCTTGGGGCTGATGCCCATTGCGGTGAAGATCGTCGCGTGGAGATCGGCCACGCTGACGGGGTTCTCGATGGCGACGCAGGGGCGTTCGGGATTCGTCTTGCCGTAGAGGAAGCCGCGCTGCATGCCGCCGCCGAACATCACGACGGAGGAGCCTCCCGTGAAGTGGCGATGCAGGCCGTAGTGCTTCAGTTCCTTGAAGGCATCGACCTTCTCAGTCGTCTGGTCGTTGGCGTTCGAGCCGGGCTTGCCCTCGATCATCATGTCGCGGCTGAACTCGCTGGCAATGATGACGAGCGTTCGGTTCAGCAGTCCGCGCGCTTCCAAATCAAGGATGAGTTGCGTGATCGGCCGGTCGATCTGCTTCTTCATGTCGGCGAGCGTCGTGTGTCCGTTGGCGTGCGTGTCCCAATTGAAGAACGGCACGTACTCGGTGGTCACTTCGACAAAGCGCGCCCCCGATTCGACGAGTCGTCGCGCGAGCAGACAGCCTCGACCGAAGCGGCCGGTGTCGTACTTCTCGTAACTCTCCTTCGGTTCTTGTGAGATGTCGAAGGCGGTTCGTTCCGGCGAGCTGAGTAATCGGTGAGCCTTGTCCATCGCGCGGACCATCGACTCGCGCTGGTGATCGCTGAG
>JAYUFF010000226.1:0-6432 GCA_043738825.1 Schlesneria sp. | reverse complement strand
TTCTGGAAACTGGCCACCAAAGCCTTGCGGCCGAGAGAAGCCATCTTGGAGTCGGGCGGGGAATCCGGCCGTGATGAGTCAAGTCAATAGGTGCCCACTTTAGGTAGCCACGGTCGCCAGACCGTGGGGTTTAGACGGCAATTCCACTGCCCCCACGCTCTGCGAGCGTGGCTACGAAGTAAAGTGAGTGCCATTGGGCGTCAGCCCCCTGGTTCTCGGAACGACGATCTGCTTCTCTGTTCGGCTTCGTTCGACACATAGGACTCAACAGGGATGCAACGCCTGCCGTTGACGCGAGCCTTTGTCTATAATCCCGCCGCTCTTTGAGGCGGACGCTCGTCGCTCATCGAAAACCCAGGGGCTGACGCCCAACACACAGAGGAACTCAACTCCATGTCCACCGCTGCCCCCACTCAGTTCAAGGCCGTTCTCGACCAAAGCGATCTGGCGAACCTACCCCGCGACCTCAGCTTTCATCCGGTGGCGAATGACTCACCGAAAGTGCTGACGCGCGAGCAGGTCGAGCAGTTCAATCGTGAAGGCTATGTGAAGGGCATTCGCGTCTACTCCGACGCCGAGATCGCCGACATCCGCGCGTACTTCGACCGACTGCTCGCGCAGGTCGTGGCCGCTGGCGGAGACAGCTATTCGATCAGTTCGGCTCATCTGAAGTATGGCCGAGTCTGGGACATCGTGACCAACGCCAAGATCGTCGCTTGTGTGAAAGACCTGCTCGGCGAGAACTGCGTCGGCTGGGGATCGCACTTCTTCTGCAAGATGCCAAAGGACGGGAAGAGCGTCGCGTGGCATCAGGACTCCAGCTACTGGCCGCTCACGCCGTCGAAGGCCGTCACCGCGTGGCTCGCCGTGGACGATGCCGATGTCGAGAACGCCTGCATGAGGTTCGTCTCCGGCTCACACCACCACGGCAAGATGACATTCCGCCCGAGCGATCCCAAGGAACACAACGTCCTCAACCAGACGATCGACAATGTCGAGCAGTACGGCCACTTCGTCAACGACTGCCTGAAGGCGGGCGAGATCAGCCTGCACTCGGACCTGCTGCTGCACGGCTCCGAAGCCAACCTGTCCGACCGCCGCCGCTGCGGCCTGACGCTGCGATACGCCCCCGTCGATGTCCACGCTTACATGGACTGGAACCTCAAGGGTGTTTGGGTCAGCGGCAGCGATCCGAAGGGCCACTGGTCTAACCGGGCACGTCCGAGCGAAGAGTGACCATTTGGAGTGCGGCAATTGATTGCCGCTTTCCTTTCTCGCCCGGCCGACACCATCTGACCTGTTCGAGCATTGTTGTTGTCTTGACGGATCACCAGAACGTCGGAAAAAGGAAAGCGGTGATGAATCCCCGCACTCCAAAGGTGACACACGCCGAGATCGAAGCCATTCTGAAGCGTCGCCACGAAATGGACGACAACGCCCTGATGCGACTCTTCCGCACCCGCGTCCGAGAACTGAAAGGACCAACGTCATGACGGTGACTGCCGAACAGGTCTTGGAAGCCGCCTGTACTCTCAACGAAGACGACCAGGCGCTGTTGATCGACGCCCTGATCGCCACTCTGTCCGCGCCGGAATTGGTCATCTCAGATTCGGAGTGGCTCGACGACATCCGCCGCCGTTCCAGAGAAGTCGAAGAGGGGCGAGTCACGCCGATTCCGTGGAGCGAAGTCGAAGCCCGCGTGGATCGACGGATTCAAGGTCATGCTTGAAATCGTTATGAACGTGGTCCCATGCTTTGCACGGGGATCAGAGAAAGAAAAACTCCAAGCCCCGGAGGGGCGACATACGGTCGCCCACGGCGCGAGCCGTGGGACAGTCGAAGACAGCAACCGTTAGCCCCAGCGGGGCGACATTTTTGAACGAGTGGTCAGTCAGACGCTGGGATATGTCGCCCCGCTGGGGCTTGATCGTTCGCGATTCATCTCAACCCACGGCTCGCGCCGTGGGCTACCGTATGTCGCCCCGCCGGGGCTGAAGACAGCGTGCCTCAGCGAGGAACGGACGATGGCAGACACAGATTCATCCGCGCCGCACCAACATCGCCGCACATGGCGTCAGTGGTCGAAGCTGGCTCGCGTGCGAATCGGCTTCGTGATGATGCTGATTGTCGCGATCTCGGTCTTCACAGTGTGGTGGCCGAGGCGGGGAGTGTTGGCTGTCGTTCTCAGGGGTGGTGACGTTTACGACCCTCAAGTCGATAAACAAATCCAATCGTTGCAGTCGCGAGTGCCGGTTGGCGTCTGGTCTGTCATCGGGCCGTGGATTGAACCACGCGCGTGTTGGCTCGCCACGGATGCGCGGGTCGAGAATGTTGTTTTGGTCAATGAGACACCGGCTGGGATGACAATACCGGTTGGAATTCGATTGAAGCACCTTCGGAGATTTCCTCGGTTATCCGGTGCTTCCCTTCACGCCGATCAGGTTGGTCCGGCACTGGACGAGTTGGCGGAGATCAAGACTCTGACGAGCGTCTTTGTTTACCAGTTGCAAGCAACGGACCATCTCTGCGACCTGAGCCGCTTGCCCTACATTGAGGAGGTCGTAGTAGGCGTTTGTCCTGCCACGGGAGGCGGTTGGAAGGGTCTGCGGGAGATGCCACGTCTCCGCAAAATCAGGATCAACCTACCCGCCAGCTCCGAGGCGTTGGCGGAAGTCGGACAGATCCAGTTGTTGGAAGAGTTGTGTTTGGGGTTTGGCGTTCTGCAAGACGATGACCTTCGTCTGTTGAGCGGCCTCGGGAAGCTGTGCGATCTCCAATTGCCCCATGAGAATGTTGTCGGAGCCGCCGGACTGAAGCACATCGCACGAATTCCGTCGTTGATGAGGCTGTCTCTGAGCGAATGCTCGGCCACGGACGACGAATTCCAAGTTCTCGCCGAATTACACCAATTGAAATGGCTCTCCATCAGATACACAAATCAGACATCGGATGGGATCGACCGGCTGAAGGCCGCCTTGCCGAATTGCGAGATCGACGCGCAGGAGCGGCCGGTTCGGCGTCCCCCAAACTTTGTCGAGAAGTTCGATGCCAACTAGCATCAAGTGGTTTGGCATGACGCAGACTCGCGTTTCCGCCACGACACTATTGATCGCTGTCGTCCTGACGCTTCTCTTCTGGGGACCGTTGTGGCTGGGCTATGGCTTCGTGGGCGGAGACCTCTATCCCTACTTCTTTCCACAGAAGGCGTTTCTTTCCGACCGGTTGCACGCGGGGGAGTTCCCGTTGTGGAACAACCTGACCGGGTTTGGCTATCCGGTGTTGGGGGAGAGTCAGACCGGTGCCGCCTATCCGCCGCATCTCGTCGCGTATTACTTGCTCGACGTGAACACCGCGTACAACGTCGAGCATCTGCTGCATTACGTGCTGTGCTTCGTGGCGACATGGCTCTTCGCGCGGCGGGTCGGGTTGGCGACGCGCGGCGCGGTGCTGATGGCGCTCGTGTTCACCTACGGCTGGTTTCCGCCGAGGGCTTGTCTCGAATGGGCCATCGTGACGGGAGCCTGGTTGCCGGTCGCGCTGTGGTGCGTCGAATCATTCGTACAGACCCGCTGGTGGCGCTATGCGATCGGGCTGAGCTTCGCGCTCGGACTTCAAATGCTGGCGGGACACTTTCATCTCGCGTTCATCACGCAGTTACTCGTGGTGGCGTATGGCGCGTGGAGGGTGAGTGGGACAAGGGGACAAGGGGACAAGGGGACAAAGGGACAAGACAAAGCGTGCGACACATCCGCCCCCCCATCCCCTTGTCCCCTTGTCCCCTTGTCCTCTTCGATCCCGCTCGTGCTCGCAATCGCAGCCGGTTTCCTGCTGGCTTCGGTTCAGCTTCTGCCCGCTTGGGAATTGAAGACGCGCAGCTCGCGAGCGGTCGTCGGGGGCGAGCATGATCCTTCGTATGGGCACCTGCCTCCGCTGTACGTGTCGCAATTGTTCGCGCCGTGGTTGTGGTACAGCCCGCTTGCGATTCAGGAGGACGGGGCGATCCGCGACGTGGCGGAGTTCGGTGCGCCGTGGCACTGGTTTGGGCCGCATCACGATCTGGAAGCGGCCGTTCAGCAGACGAGGTTCGGTGCCATCCGCGCGGCTACGAATAAGGTGGAGGCTCATCTGTACTGCGGCCTCGTCCCGCTGGCGTTGGCGGTGTGGTGGTTGTTGTTCGGGCGACGGCCACATCAAACACCTCTGAGCGGGAGACGACAGTCCGCAGGTTCCAGCCATGCCAGGGGTAAAGTGAGCGGCACGGCGCTAGCCGCCGGTCCTGTCGTACAGTCGTTACCGGCGGCTAGCGCCGTGCCGCTCAAAGGCGAGATCCTGTTCTGGACGATTGCCGGGGTGATCGCACTCGTCTATGCGACCGGTTGGTTGTTGCCGGTGGCTCGGTACGTGCCGGGCTTCAATTTCTTTCGTGGACCGGGGCGGTACGGCATCGTCACGACACTGGCCGTCGCGCTGCTGGCCGGTCGTGGGTTGGACGCACTCGTCGCGCAACGCGGACTGCTCGGCCGTCGCGTGGTAATCGGCCTCGTATTCTGGTCAACGTGCGGCGACTTGTGGCTCGTCAATCGGATGGTCACGAACGTGGTGATGGTCTCGCAGCCGGCGATCTCGTTTCGTGAGCAAAGTCACGTGCGGAAGCTGCTGCTCGACGAACCGAATCTGCCACGGCTGTACTGTCCCGGCCAGAACGTCGGCAATTTGTTGGGTGTGTCGTGCTTGCCGGTGTATCTCGGGATCGCGCCGACCGAGTACGCCGATGCCAAGTTCGCGGGTGCCGGAATGCCGAAGCCTGCGGGCGATGGACGCCCCATCGCTGCGGATGAGAAGTTCTCGCAATGGCTGCGCGAGTCGGGTGTCACGCACATGCTGAGTTTCGATCCGCTCGACGAATCATCGTGGCGAGCCACGCTCGTCTGGAGTGGCTTCGACGAGATGCTGAACCGCACATGGGGGCGACGCGAACCAATTTATCTCTATCGAATGGACGCCGATACGACTGGCTCGCCGCCGAGCCGCGTCGCGTTCACGGTGTTGCTCGACGATCACGTCCGCAACAACCCGGCGACAGTGATCGTGCGCACGCAGCGTGAAGCCAACCGCATTGTTGTCGAAATCGACTCGGGCAATGGAGGCGAACTGGTTTTGAAAGAACTCGCCTATCCCGACTGGATCGTGTCGAACAATGACCGGCCGCTGTTTGCATCCAAGAATGGATTTCGTTTCGCCTCTTTTCCAGGCGGTGTGCAGCGTGTGACGTGGACGTACCGCCCGCGCAGCGTGATGGTCGGTGCGGCGCTGAGCCTGCTCACTTTGTTCGTGCTCGCCGCGTTGGGACATCTTCGATTCTGGCATCGCGCGTGGCTCGATCGGTGTCTGGTGCGAATGCTTCACGGCCGCCAAGCAGCATCCTCGGTTCAAATCGACTGAGAGGCGAACCGACAAGAAACGGCTTGTTCTCAGGGTGCCACGGTCACGGCTTTGAGTGGCCGTGCTTCGGTCGTGGCGAAGACACGGCCACGCAAAGCCGTGACCGTGGCACCCAAGACTTTGGATCGAGGACTCGCTTCGACGTGGCCGCACGAGGACGTGAAGGATCATTCCCACTCACACGGCCACGTCGAAGCTCCGTGACCGTGGCACCCATTACCCCAGATTCAACAAGGCGATGGCCCTGGGTCAGCTCACTGACCAATGACTCGGGACGGAGGCCGCGTCAGAATGCCAACTCGCGCAGTTGCTTCAACAACTCGCCGGCCGCCGCGCCGCGAGGCACGGGCCAGAGCGTGACACTGCGGGCCGGACGCCGCTCGATTTGCAGGTGGTTCCAGCGTGCGAGCAGGCGTCGCACGGACGCGCGCGCGACAAACAAGCCGCCCGGCGCATCGAGCAGCCTCTGGTGAATCGGCCGTGACACCGTGTCATCCACAGCGGCGATCGGAACGGGCTTCGCGGAAGTGAGCTGCGACTGCCGAAACCACCACCACGAACAAACCAGCCGTGCGGACCGGTTCGTCGTGTTGTCCGGCTCGTCGAGGCGAGGCTCAATCGCGCCGTTCGGTCTCCGCACAAACTCGGGCAAAAACAGCAGTCCCTCGGTGGTGGCCACCAGCCGACCGAGACTCGGCCAACCACGTCGGTCCAATCGGACAGGACCGAGTTCGAGCAGTGGCTCACCTAACATCCGCGCCAACGTCGCGTCATCGGGATCGCGCGCATCCATGTCCACCGCGACACCGCACTCGGTGCAACGATCCGCGTGAGGCTCGACCCACGTCAGGCAGTGAGGACAGACCACGATCAACGACGACATGCGAGACAGTTCCTTGCCGGAGAACACGCGGCCAATGTAGCCTCTCGCCCGACGGAGTGACACTCGTTTGAGGGGGATGTTGAATGATGGAGGGACAAGGGGACAAG
>JAYUFF010000225.1:0-2441 GCA_043738825.1 Schlesneria sp. | reverse complement strand
AACCCGCAGCGTAAGCGAGGGCGATGACAAGAGGCGTTTTCCCTTGTTTCCCTCGCTTACACTTCGGGTTGCTGGGGTAAAGTAAGTGCCATTGGGCTAGCGCCATTCCGCTCAAAGCGAGTGCCATTGGCCGCACGTAGCGGTGAGCCTTACGAGTCACCAGCGTTCGACCGGGCCGTTGGGGACTTTGATGAGGGCCGTGGCGATCGGCGTGAGGCGTTCGCCGTGGCGCTCGCGAATCTCGGCGATGATGGCGTCGAATTCGGAGAGGCTCTCAAACAGACGCAGCCGCTGTTCGAGGTCTTCCGGAATTCCGAGCTTCGCGCCGTACCAGGCGGCAAACTTGCGGAACAGCCGACAGCTTCGCTCGGCGTGTTGCTCGGTCATGAGCGCGAAGTGGCGGGCCAGGAAATCGACCTGCTCATCCGGCGTGGGGTCGCGCGGTTCGCGACCGGCCTCGATGTCGCTCAGCTTCCGAAACAGCCACGGGTCGAGCATCGCGCCGCGACCAATCGCGACAGCCGCACAGCCGGTGACACGTCGCATGCGGTGAGCCTCTTCGACGGTGCGAACGTCTCCGTTGCCGATGACCGGGATGCGATCGACCGCCGCGACCGTGGCCGCGATGCCGTCGAGATCGACCGTCCCCTGAAAGCCCTGCGCCCGCGTGCGGCCATGAATCGTGATGGCCGCCACGCCGACGCTTTCAAACCGGCGGGCCAACTGCGGCGACGCGATGCTGTCGCGGTCCCAGCCCAGGCGCATCTTCACCGTGACGGGGAGGCTCACCGCCGCGACGACTCGCTCCACGAGATGACTCGCTCCGTCCGCATCACACAGCAACCGTGCGCCGCCCCCCTGCCCGTTCACCTTGGCCATCGGGCAGCCCATGTTGAGATCGACTCCGGCGTAGCCGTGAGCCTCCAGCCAGCGCGCCGCTTTCACGAACTGGTCCTCGTCGCCGCTGAAAATCTGCACGGAGAGCGGCCGGTCATCGGGGTGCGTCTCGATCAGTTCGAGCGAATGCCGATTCCCCGACACGAGCTGCGTGGCATGGACGAGATCGGTCGTCGCCAGACCGAGTCCGCCCAGTTCTCGCAACGCACGCCGAAAGGCCAGATGCGTGTACCCGGCCAGCGGCGCGAGGCAGTAGCGCGACGGGAGACGCCGTTCACCGATCGTGAAGGGTAAGTCGGGAACGATCATTGGCGAGCAGAAATCCTGGTCATTGGTCATTCGGTGCCGTGGTCGGGAAGCAGCACGGTAAATGTCGTTCCTTTACCGAGGCGGCTCTCGACCGTCATCGTCCCCTTGTGCGCGTGGACAATCGACTGGCAGATGCTCAGTCCGAGACCGTTGCCGCGCAGTTCGTCGCCGCGCTGCCGGGACTTCTCCACCTGGTAGAAGCGATCGAACACGCGCGGGATCGAATGGGGCGGAATGCCAACCCCGGTGTCGGCGACGGTGAGGGCAATGAAACCCGGATCGGCGGCACGATTCCATCCGATCGAAACGGAGCCGTCGGCCGGCGTGAACTTGATGGCGTTATCGACGAGGTTCGTCAGAAGCTGCCGCAGTTGGCCTGGGTCGCCGGACACCGTCAACGATTCGACGCCGTCGGCCCTCAGCGTCACTCCGCGCTCCTCGGCGACTGGCCCAAACATTTCGACGGTCTTGTCGATCAGTTCGCTCAGCGGCACCGACTCGCGCCGCGGGTCCGTGTCGCCCGCCTCGCTCTGGGCCAGTTGCAGCAGTTGATTGACGAGTTGGCCGAGATGCCGGCATTCGTCGTTCAGTTGAAACAGCGTCTCTTCGTACTCGTCGGCCGTTCGCGGTTTTTTGAGTGTGACTTCAATCGAGCTTTGGATGGCCGCCAGCGGCGACCGCAATTCGTGCGCGGCGTTCGCCACGAACTCGCGATTTTTTTCGAGGTGGTCGGCGATCTGATCGAGGAACGCGTTGATCTTGGTGGCGAGCTGATCGAGCTCGTCGCCGATGCCGCGCACCTTGAGACGCTCGTTGAGGTGACTCGGTCGCAGTCGCTCGGTCGCGCGGATGATCTGCTGAAGCGGCTCGACCGCTCGTCCCGCCATCATCAGCCCGCCGAGCGGAGCCAACAGGAAAATGGCGAGGCCCACCGGGGCCAGAATGCGCGTCAAGCGATCGACATCCTCGGCGATGAACTTGATCGGCGTCCCCACGCGAATGAAGTAACGCGGCAGACCGGGTTTGTTCAGTTGGCGTTCGATCGACCGGTACTCGGCCGATCCCCAGACGTTGTGCCCGCCACTCGAACCGACCAGCAGTTGCAGCGGTTGCGGTGGTGCCAAGTCACTGGCCCAGATGGTCTGGCTCCGCTGCTCGTCGAGCCAGCGAATGTGCCAGCCCCGCTCGCGATGGCCCTCGGCCTTGCGTTCCATCTCGGCCACGATCTGCTCGCG
>JAYUFF010000224.1:0-2442 GCA_043738825.1 Schlesneria sp. | reverse complement strand
GTCATGTAGGGCCGGTTCTACCGGCCTCTTCGATGATTGAACGGCATGTGATTCGTCATCGACTCTCATCGGCCGGTGGAACCGGCCCTACGCGGCTTATCTACCAACGCAATCGGCTCGAAGTACAGCCCTCTCCACTTGTTGGCGACAACCAACTGGCGGAAAGCCCGGGAGACTATCAGCAGACGGAACGCCTGCCCACCCGATCCGAACCATTCATGCGACTTGACGAAATCGGGCGTTCCCTCGAAAGCAGTGCGCTCGAACTCGAATTGGTTCCGCGTCCGCAGGTGGTACTTCACCCGGTGGCAGTATGGAAGCGAATCACTCCAAACAGACCGTAGCCCCGGCGGCGTTGGGGGCTCTTCGTTGTCAGGCATGCAGGTAACTGTCTGTAGGCAGGAGACGTCCAGCGATGACGGTAAAATGTAGTCAACTTTCATCTGGGATACCTCACGGCTGGGCTCGCCATTCTTGTTGATGACAGCCGGAACGAATTTGGGGCCGGTGATTCCCGCACTCTCAATGCCAGACTGAGCGTCGCGTCGCACGAACAGTTCATCGAAGACCCAGTTGAGCTGAAGGAACTGGCTGTGTTTCGCCTTGGGCTCAGAGCGAAGGCGGAATGGGTTGACCTGGGCACCCGTGATTCCACACCGCCGACAGCTTGCGCTGTCGTAGGTGAGTTCGAAGTAGTCGTCCTCAGGCTGAGGAAAGCCGTGGTGGCCGGAGGCTCCAATTTTCAGCCACTCAGCTTCGTCCTGCTCTTGCTTCGAGAAGACCTTAAAGTACTGTGTACTCACTTCGCCGTGAGCGGCAAGGACAGATTCCACCGCTGGCCATGACGCGTGGTCCTCCGTGATATTCAGCACCCAAATGTCTGAATTCCCGGTATCGACAGGCACGTCCAGCGATTGAATATCTAGCCACAAGGGATTGTCGCTCCTGTGAGCGAAATGGTGCCGAATCTTCATCTGATCCTATTCCGTCTAACAGTCCTATTGAGAAGCTCGCAACCGCTCACGGATATCTTTGCCATTCCGTAGGGGTCATCCTCAATCCGCAACCGCCAGCACCATTCTTGGTGAGCGAACTGACGCAAGCCGGTCGAGGTCTCGTTCGGCGGCGGCCAGGCTTCCGGCACTTGTCCGATGAGTCATGATGATGAGCGGGACGGTTGGGATCGCTCCTGCGGTGGCGTCCACTTCGGGGGCTTCCGGCTGGATGATCGTCGAGAGGCTGATGCCGTTGCGGCCGAGGACACCCGTCACTTCGGCCAGGACGTTTGGGCGATCCTCAACCGACAACCGCAGGAAGTAGCGGCTGGAGGACTCGTGGAGCGGGGCGAGTTCAAACGGCGGGGTCTCGCGCCACAGATCGAGATGCGCGAACGTGAGCTGTGCGCGGCCGATGGCGAGGTCGATGATGTCGGCCGTTACCGCGCTGGCCGTCGGAAGTTGACCGGCTCCGCGACCCGAGTACCACACGTTGCCGACCACGTCGCCGTCGAGCAGGATCGCGTTGAACGGACCGTGAATCTGCGCGAGCGGTCGGTCGGCGCGAATCAACGTCGGCCGAACGCTCATCTCCAACCGGCCGTCGTTTAAGTGGACTCGCGCCAGCAGCTTGATCGTGTAGCCGAGATCCTTTGCGTGCTGGATGTCGGTTCGCTCCAGCTTGTCGATCCCCGAGACATGGAACTCGGTCGACTTCACTTTCACGCCAAACGCCAACTGCGCGAGGATCCCCAGCTTCTGACCGGCATCGGTCCCGTTCACGTCGAGCGTCGGATCGGACTCGGCATAACCGAGGTCCTGCGCCTGCTGCAATGCCTCGGCATACGACTGTCCGCGCAACAGCATCTCGGACAGGATGTAGTTCGTCGTCCCATTGAGAATCGCCTGAATGCCGATGATCTGGTTGGCGGCCATCGACTGGCCGACGGCCGCGATGATCGGAATGCCTCCCGCAACAGCCGCCTCAAAACAGATGGTCCGGCCGTGGCGGCGAGCACACTCGAAGATCTCGTCGCCGTGCTCGCACAGCAGCGCTTTGTTGGCCGTGACGACATCCTTGCCCGCTTCGAGCAGCCTCAACATCACTTCGCGAGCCGGGTGGATGCCGCCCATCAACTCCAGGGCGACGTGAATGTTGGGGTCGCGAATGACCGACTCGATGTCATTGGTGAGGACTCCGGCGGGCAGGCTGACATCACGCCGCTTGTTCAGGTCACGAACGACAGCCCGGCGAATTTCGATCGGACGACCGGCTCGCTGGAGAATGCGTTCGGGATGCTCGGTCAGAATCTTCGCAACACCGGTCCCCACATTTCCGAGACCGACAATGGCAAGTTGAAGCGGCGACGCAGGCACATCAAATCCTTTGAGAGTTCAGTCCATCAGTTAATGCCGAGGCAAGATTGCGGTCCCTTCCTTGCGGGCC
>JAYUFF010000223.1:0-6439 GCA_043738825.1 Schlesneria sp. | reverse complement strand
GAAACCGACTCGCGCGCCGAACGCTCGATCAACGGCCAGATCAGCTTCCAAAACATCATGAGCACGATCTACCACGTCCTCGGCATCGACCTCGACGTAAAACTCCCCGATTTCAACGGCCGCCCGCAACACTTGCTCGACGACCGACAGCCGATCCGAGACCTCTTAGCATGAGTTGAGTTGGGTGACACTCCCAAAGTCTACGATGGGCGCGGCTTTCCCAAGGGACCAAGATACTTCCTCACCCTGATAGGCAACTTACGGCGGACTTTCGGCAGCATTGTCGCGGCTTCGTTTTGCTCCAACGAATCCAAAACCTTCGCGCTGAATCGTTTTGTACATTGCCCACAATGGGCCACTTTGAATCTTCTCGATATCCGCCGTAGAGATCACGAGCGGACGGTCCAATCTGCGAATGGTGGTGCTTTCCTCAACAGCGCGGAAACTACCGTCATCTTTAGACTTCAAGAAGTCCTTTCCACCCCGCATTGAGGTGTTTGGCTGAAACTTCGTCTTCCATTGGACCAGCGACTCGTCGAACGGGATTCTCCAATGACTGCACATCGCACGCATCGTTTTCAGAGGCTGATCGACTAACGTCTCGTATGTCATGCATGACACGGCATGGCCAGCTACTTGTTGCGCGTAACGGTAAGTTTGAAAGACACTGACGTAGGCCAACTCAAATAGGTCGTAGCGTGTCCAGCCCTGTTCCATCCAACTGTTCCACGTCGAAACAGGATCTCGGTAGAGGAAAATGGGGCGTGTCGCAACAATCGCTTCGTCGTTGGGAAATAATCGAAAGGCCGATTCGGCTGGCGTGTGCGGTCCAAAAGTCTCTTTGTCGACGAGAAACTTTTTAGAAGCGGGCTTGCCTGCGGGTTGAAAAAAGAGTTTATGGCATTCCCCCTCGCCATCACGAAGTCCAGTCTTTACTGACTGATAGTAAGCCTCGACCTTCGGATGTTGTGAGAAACCATTGCCGATCGCCGTTGTACCACTCCGGCACGGTCCGGCCACCACGCGGAGTCGATGGTTCAGTTCGCATACAGTTTGATCGTGTCGGATCATCGCCAATCCTCCCAAAAAACGAATCGAACTCTTACGTCAAAAGTGATTGTTGACGACAAAATCTTCGATGCGACGCATTGCATCGAGAAGGTTTGCCATCGTGGTTGGATTCGCGTACGAGAGGCGGAAATAGTCGCCGTATTCGCCGGACTGATCAAAGTCATTACCCGGGACGACAGTGACACCTACCGCGCGGTTCAGTTTCTCGGCAAAGCTAGTGCCCAAAAGCCTCAGTCGAGTTGGCGGCACCGCGAACACGTAGTAACCGGCTGCCGGCTCATCAAATGAAAAGCCAAGACGTTCGAGCGTCTCGCAAGTAAGTTGACGGCGGCAACGTAATTCCACCATTACATCGTCAAACCACCTGCCGTTAGTCTCCTCCCACTGCCGCAGAGCACGCACGGCGATTGCTTGGCAAATGTTGGCGACGCCCATGACATTCGCCTCGAAAACCTTTGCGATACCGTCACAAAAGCGAGGAGGTGAGACCAATGCGCCAACGCGCACACCGGGCATTCCGAACGTCTTGCTCAGCGAATTAACCAAGTAAAGCTGCTCTCGGTGATCGTCCAAGAGGCCCGCATCAAGCGGCAGTCGATCATCGAAGATCATTTCGGCATACGTCAGGTCAAGCACACAACAGACGCCACGCTTGAAGGCGAGCCGCAATAGTAGGGGCAAATCATGAGAACAGAGGCTTCCGGTAGGGTTACCCGGCGTGACAATGAATAGCATGTCAGCCTCTTGAAGTGCCGTCTCAGCCGCCGTCATGTCAATCCGCCACCCGGTGGCATCACGGCGGGAGGGGATTTCCAACACTCGGCCTCCTGCCAACCGGATCTGATTACACGGTAGGACACACCATGTCGGAGTGAGTACGGCAACATTCACCCTACCTCCAGCACGAAATCCCCATTCGCGGAAGAGGAGATCAAGCGCCTGCGTTGCGCCGTTGGTGATGATCAGCTCATCGGCTTGGACCGCAGCACCGCATACACGGCTGAATTGCCGGGCAACTAAGCTGCGAAGATTTTCATCGCCGACTCCATTCGGATAGCGGTCGGGTGTGCCACCGCAAGAAAACGTCAAATCATTGACTCGAGCCGACGCGACAGGACCGAAAAAGCCAGGTGTTCCGCGACCCAGCGATATGGAAGGTGTGTCACCGGCGTTCTGTAAGCCGGCATGAATTAAGCTGGCGCGTAATGGCGTTGGGATGTGAGTCACCTGCGACGAATGTGACATTGCGTAATCTCCTTCGTTTCGCATTGGGTTGGTTTTAGCCACCCGGCTCGCTTGATCGTCTCGACACAGATACGATGCGTTCGGCTCGAAAACATTCAATTATTCCATTGGTTTTTTTGGGCAACGCATCGCTTAGCTGAAACCTGAACCGAGTTGGTGCAGGTGAATTGTGTTTCGGACTGAAACTGAACCAACTTGGTGCGGAGAGACACTGATGATCGACGCTTCCGTCACACTCGGCGAAATGCGAGTACTGCGAGATATCCTTCAGATCGTTGGCGATGGACGATTCAAGTTTCCGGAACTGGAATCCAAGCTGTCCACGGAGGTGGGCCATAAGTTGAAGGGTGGCAGTCTGTCGAAATGGATCTCGCGAATTGAGTTGGCCATCGGTGGAACCGAGGCTGTGAAAAAGCTGCTTGTCGATCGCAACAACACGGGGTCGTCATTGACTCCCGAAGGGAAGGTCATCTGCGCAGCTTTTCGAAAGAGTTTGGTTGATCTCGATGAACAAATCGCGCCGCTCTGCAAGAACGTCCGACAAAGAATTCGGATTGGCTTGACGAATAGTCTCACGTCGAACTTGCTTCCAAGAGTTCTGACGGAGGATCAAGAGTTTCGCGAATTCTTGTCCGAACATGCACAGATCGACATCAAGGTTGTCGAAGGTGAACCAGATGAGCTGGAACGCCATGTCGAGACCGGGTGGGTTGATTTTGCAATCGCACCAAAGGCACCGGGTGATGCCCAGCGTATTCCATTTCACGAACTGAAACGCGTACTCATCTTCAATCCTCTTGGCCCCGGAATGGGGAAACTCGTTCGCTTCGTAACCTCAAACAAGCTCGGCGATGAAGAGATTCGGCAATTGAAGAAGTGCTTGGCGGAAGTCACGGTTCTGATCCCACCGAGAAGAGTCATGCCCAAACTGCAATTGAAGTTTCTACCACGGCCAACCGATGGTCGACAAATCAAGTTACCGCAAGCCTCGCTTCGCAGGGCATGGGCGAAGTTGGGGCTCGGTGCCGCAATCACTCACGAAGAACTCTTCTTGCAAGAACCGACTGGTGAGAATGGCAAACTTCTTTCCATCGACTTGAGTGACCAAATTGATACGACCAAGTTATGGTTCTATTTCAAAGACGATATTCAAAGCCTGTGCAAACCTACGCGAATGCTCGTCGAAGCGATTCAGCGTGTGTTTCCCAAGCCATCCCCTATGACGGATGCAGACCGGGCCTCGCTCCCACCGCATTGACATCCCCAACGGTCTGCATCACGGCACCCAGCGCGGCCTCGAACACCGAAACATCGTGCTGGATGACGATGACCGCACTCATGGGGGCGACTCTTCAAACGTGTCGCACGTCGCTGTCGTTGGCGAGTCTTCGCTTTCACGGTGGGTGAAGTTCAAGTTGGAAAGGTTCTCTGGTGATGTCTGAGTCTCGTCGGTTACGATCTGTGCCGGAATCCGTTGTGGTTGGCATCGTTTGAAAGGGAACAGGACATGGCCCTCCCGCACGCCTTTACCGTGATTTATGAACCAGCCGAAGAGGGTGGCTTTTACGCGCACATTCCGGCGCTCGACGTGACCACGGAAGGGGAGACGTTGGAAGAAGCCAAACTCATGGCGCGCGATGCCATCGAGAATGTGTTGGCTTGCCGTCGGCAGTTGAACCTGCCGATCCCCACCGAAGCGGGTTGCGAGACGATCGAGGTGGGAGCATGAGCGGCCGGTTACCGGCCCTGCGGCCCGCTGAGGTGATCCGTGTCCTCGAGCGAAACGGATTCCGCCTGTTGAGGTCCACGAAGCATCGCACCTACACGGATGACGGCACACCGCCGCACTTGGTCACGGTCCCGTTTCATCCCCGCGATCTCAAACCGAGAACGCTACGATCCATCATCGAACAAGCCGGCTGGACGGACGAAGAATTCCTAAAGTTGCTGTAGCGTTGTTCGCGCGCGGGTGCCATTCGATGGGTGACGACGACCACAGTCAATCAGAAGTGCGTCGTCACGTTCTACTGAACGGTCGCGGTTCAGGCTGTCGTCTGTCATAGTCACAGTTCGTGATCGGTAGCGGGCCGGTCGATGTTTCGAGTGACTCTTGGAAGGATATTTTCAATGACCAGTCTGTCAGCTCTGTCACGTCAATGGATGCTTGCCGCGGCTGTTTTTACGGGACTGATCCTGTGCGTCGGTTCATCCGCCTCTGCACAAGCACCAATTCCCTACGGTGAGCCTATTTCACTCGAACAGGCCAAGAAGGTGATCGCTGCCGCCGAGGTCGAAGCCAAGAAAAACAACTGGCCCGTCGCGATTGCCGTCGTCGATGGTTCGGGGTTCCTGGTGGCGTTTCAGCGACTGGATAACACCCAACTGGGGAGCGTGGAAGTCGCACTCGAAAAGGCGAAGACATCGGCCCTGTTCCGTCGTCCCACGAAGGTGTTTGAAGAGATGCTGGTGACGGGTGGCGCGGGTTTGAAAGTTCTCAAACTTCCGGGTGCCCTGCCCATCGAGGGGGGACTGCCGATCGTGAAGGACGGCAAGATCATCGGTGCGATCGGCGTCTCGGGTGTGAAATCGACCGAAGATGGGCAGATCGCTGCGGCTGGTCTCGAAGCGATCAAGGCTCAGCCGTAGTTGTTGATGGCCTCGCGGCTCATTGAGTTCAGGGATCTTCCAGCCGTGGGGAAAGCCCGCTTGTCACTGGCAGCAGCTTCGGGTCGCCAGTGTCTTCGACTTCAAACGTCACGGTGGGGTGGCACGACCAAGGCAAGACGATGCGGCCAAAGGTCGAAACGTAAACGTTGAGATGTTGGAGTTCTTCCAGAAGCAGTTTGCGAAGGTGAAGGACTGACGGCGAAGCCGACTCGTTCAGTGGCCACGTTTCTGCGGCATCGCGCCAGTCGGGATCAACCACAAGCCAGTGCTTGAACATGCTCATTCACGGGGGGTTCGAGGAACACCAATCACATGTTTCTTTCGGTGCCAACACGAATCGCCGCCCGCTACCTCATCGCCGACGATACAATGCCTAAGCGAATTTCCCTTTCAGGAGCAGGTGATGAGCGATCCCAAGATGAAGTTGAACGACGTTTACGAAACGGCCAAGGAGCATGACAAGACTCAGTTGTGCCGGTTCATGCGGGACATGAAACGGGCGGGCCTCAAGCAGCGCGTGTATCACGGCAACCTGTCGTGGTCCGGTCCCGCCGTGGTGTGCGAGGACATTGAAGTCGTGCTGGCCGAGACCAAAGTTCCCTGTCTGTCGGTCAAAAAGGGGGAGCGGTTTGTGGTGTATCCCAAGCAGGGACTTTGAACGAGTTTCTTCGCTGATCCTCAGCTTCTTCAATTCGCGCGCGTGGCCAGTCTTGCCTTCGCTTGCGCGAACACGGCGTCGAACATCGGTTCGGTCAGGCGACCGGTGAAGGTGTTTCGCGGGCTGGGATGAAAGCAGCCGATCAGCCAGCGGCGGTTGTTGTCGAGCGGCACTTCCGCACCGTGAGCGAACTTGGGGCGAGGCCCTTTCAGCCACTCGACCGCGAGCGCGTGATCGACCACTCTGCGCCAGGCGGTTTGTCCGAGTGCGACGACCACTCGCACGGGGAGCAGCGCGAGAGTTTGCTCGAACCACTCGGAGCAATTGGTGATTTCTTCTTGCGCGGGCTTGTTGCCGGGCGGAGCACAGTGGCATGGATTCGTGATGGCACAGTTGCGCAGTTGCAGTCCGTCGTCGATTGAGGTTGACGTCGGTTGGTTGGCGAAGCCTGCCTTGTGCAACGCGCGATAGAGCCAGTCGCCGCTGCGGTCTCCCGTGAAGACGCGGCCGGTCCGGTTGCCTCCATGTGCCGCGGGAGCCAAGCCGACGATCAACAGCCGCGCGGCCGGATCGCCAAAGTTGGGAACCGGCAGGCCCCAATAGTCCCACTCCCGAAACTCCGCCTTCTTCTCGACCGCGACGGCCTGACAGTACGTCCTCAGCCGTGGGCACCGCTCACACGCCACGATCTGGCGGTTGAGTCGGTTCCAGGCGGCGAGGTTTGATTTGGTCATCGCGGTTCGTACCATCCAGTTTGAGCACGGTATGCTGGCGTCAACGATGCCTCAATCCAACGTC
>JAYUFF010000222.1:0-6441 GCA_043738825.1 Schlesneria sp. | reverse complement strand
GAGCCTCATCCACGACGACACCAATCCGCAGACCCATCGCGCGGAGCGCGTCGATCAGTGTGTCAATCGACGGGTTCGTGTCCCCGTCTTTGCGCACATTGCGTTTGTCCTTCATTCGCGTGGCCACGGCCTGCCAGGTAATGACGAAGACATCGCCTCGTCGGCTGGATGCGGCGGCGCGATCTTCGGCCAGGTCGCGCAGTCGCAAGCCGTGAAACTGCTCGCGCAGGAAATTGGCAGTCTGCCCCACGACTCCTTTGAACGGAGCGAACCAGAACCAGACAACCTCTTCGGCATGACTGAATCGCTCGACGATGGTTCCGGCCATCAGCGTTTTGCCAGAACCGGTCGGCGCTTCGATCAGCAGGTAGCCGTTGTGATTGATCGCCGCCGCGCGGCTCGCGGCATCGTCCCCCGCTACATCAAGCAGGCTCTTCGCGGCCGTGAAGAGCGAAACACCGCTCTCGACCGCCGACTCTTGATAGCCCTTCAGAGATTTGGTGTGCATGTTCGCCTCTTCGGAGGATGGGCACTTTTGATGTGCCCAACAAAATTGGTGAGCCGGGTGGCGTCAGCCCCCGGACTCTTTATTCACGGAGTCCGGGGCTGACGCCGGCTTTGCACAAAAAATGTAGTGGAATGGTGGGCAGTGCCCACCCTACATGAAGTATGCAACCTGATTATTTGTGCAAAGCTCCTCACGGCACCCGGCTCACCTCGTTGTATTGATGGCTCACGCTGGAGCACACGCAAAGCACGAACTGCCGCATTGTCGCTGTTCGATCGCGGGAACCGTGGCCAGTTGTTCGACGGGCGGGAGCAACAGGAACACGTCGTCGCCCTCGACCTTCACCGGGTAGGTGCGGATTGAATAATTATCGCCGCTCAGGCAGGAGCCGTTCTCCAGCGAGAAGTTCTTCTTGTGGACCGGGCACGCGACCTTGGGAGTGCCATTTAAGTCGCCGATGATTCCGCGTGAGAGGACAAACTCCTGCTTGTGCGGACACATGTTGTCGGTGGCATACCATTCGTCGCGGCTGGCGAAGTTGAAGACGGCGATCTGAGCGTGACCGTGCTTGATGGTCGCTCCGCCATCCTTGGGGAAGTCCCAGACTTTGCCGATGGAAACCCACGACAGCGAATCGGGAGTGGCCTCGTCCAACGTGCGACCGTCGGGCAGAGTCAGTTGGCCGAGCGGAACGGTATCGTCAGACCATGCGGCGGGATGCTGCTGGTCTCGCTCGCTCACGAACTCGATCGTTGGCTCGGTCTCGTCGGTGTTCACGAACTGCTGGAACAGGCGGCGACGCTCGGGGTCGCGCACAACTTCGGCCCATTCGCACTTGTACGTATCGACGACGAACTGCATCTGGCGTTCGAGGTCCGCACAGATGCCAAGTTTGTCGTGGACGATCACGTTGCGGAGATGATCGATGCCGCCGTCCATCTTCTCCAACCAGACGGAAGTTCGCGTGAGGCGGTCGGCGGTCTGAACGTAGTACATCAGGAAGCGGTCGATGTACTGGATGGCCGTCTCTTCCGAGAGATCGCCCGCGAGCAGGTCGGCGTGACGAGGCTTCGAGCCACCGTTGCCGCAGACGTAGAGGTTGTAGCCGCTCTCGGTCGCGATCAGACCGAAGTCTTTCGATTGCGCTTCGGCACACTCGCGGACGCAGCCCGACACGGCCGACTTGAGCTTGTGCGGAGACCTCAAGCCCTTGTAGCGGTTCTCGACGCGGATCGCGAAGCCAACGGAATCCTGCACGCCGTAACGGCACCAGGTCGAACCGACGCAACTCTTCACCGTTCGCAGGGCCTTGCCGTAGGCATGACCGCTCTCAAAGCCCGCGTTGACGAGTTCCTCCCAAATCGAAGGGAGTTGGTGAACCTCGGCCCCAAACAAGTCGATCCGCTGGCCACCGGTGATCTTCGTGTAAAGGTTGTACTTCTTGCCGACCTGCCCGAGGACGATCAGTTTGTCAGGAGTGATCTCTCCGCCGGGAACGCGCGGGACGACCGAGTACGATCCGCCGCGCTGAATGTTCGCGAGGAAGCGGTCGTTGGTGTCTTGCAGCGTTGTGTGGTCCATCACATTCTCGTTCCAGAGGCTGGCGAGAATGGACGCGACCGCCGGCTTGCAGACTTCGCAGCCTTGGCCTTTGCCGGAGCCGGTGGCCAGTTCGGCGAACGTGCGATAGCCCTTCACCTTCACGATGTCGAACAGTTCGTGCCGCGTGAAGGCGAAGTGCTCGCAGAGCGACGTGCTGACGGTCTTGCCCGCCTTCTTGAGTTCGCTGTTCAGGATGTCAGTGACAAGCGGCACGCAGCCGCCGCAGCCGGTCCCCGCCTTGGTGCAGCTCTTCAATTCGCCGATCGTGCAGACGCCACCGGCAATCGTCGCGCAGAGCTTTCCCTTCGAGACGTTGTTGCACGAGCAGACCTGCGCCGCGCCATCGAGATCATCCACGCCGCCACCGGCTGCCGCTCCGCCCTTGGGTCCGAGCAGTAACTCAGCGGGAGAGACCGTCAGCGGCTTGTCCGATTTGCACGCCATCAAAAGCCGCATGTAATCGTCCGCGTCGCCGACCAGCATCCCTCCCAGCAGCTTCTTGCCGTCGAGCGAGACCAGGATTTTTTTGTAGACGCCGTCGAACGGGTCTTCAAATGCAACGGCCTTCGCGGTCTTCTCGTCGGCTTCGTAGTTGCCGAAGCTGGCGACATCGACGCCCATCAGCTTGAGCTTCGTGGACATGTCGGCCCCGGTGAAGAGCCGAGGGGAGTCGAGAGTTGAGAGTCCAGAGTCGAGAGCCAGAGAAGAAGTAGAAGCGGGAGATCCGCCGTGAACTTTTTCCTCTGGCACTTGACTCTCGTCTCTCGTCTCTCGACAGAAGTTCCACGCCACGATGTCGGCCATGTCGTAGCCGGGTGCGACCAAGCCGTAAATCATGCCGGAGTGCAAGGCACATTCGCCGATCGCATAGATGTCGGAGTCGCTCGTGCGCAGATGGTCGTTGACGGCGACGCCGCCTCGCGCACCCAACTCCAACCCGCTGGCCTTGGCTAAATCGTCGCGCGGCCGAATGCCCGCCGAGACAACGATCATGTCGATCTGCAATTCCGAGTCGTCGTTGAACTTCAGCCCTTCAACTTTTCCGTTGCCGAGAACTTCCTTGGTCCCCGTGTTGAGATGAACCTTCACGCCGAGGGCCTCGATCTTCGACACCAGCACCTTCGAGCCTTTGTCGTCGATCTGGCGCGGCATCAGGCGCGGAGCGAACTCGATGACATGCGTTTCCAATCCCAAGTCGTAGGCCGCCTTGGCCGCCTCCAACCCGAGCAGCCCACCGCCAATGACCGCGCAACGCTTTGAATGCTTCGCATATTCGATCATCTGCTTGAGGTCTTCGATCGTCCGATAGACGAAGACTCCCTGGTTCTTGATCCCCGGCACCTGAGGCACAAACGGGAACGAGCCGGTCGCCATGACGATGGCGTCGTAGGCGATCTCGACCTTCTTGTCGGAGCGGACGATTTTTCGTTCGCGGTCGATTTCGCAGGCCCGGTCGCCGATGTGCAGATCGATGCCGTGTTCGAGATACCACTCCTTGCGGGCGAGCATCAGCTTCTCGGCGTCGCGATGCGCGAAGAACGTGGTGAGGCCGACGCGGTCGTAGGCCGCGCGCGGCTCCTCGCAGAACGTGACGAGGCGGTACTCACCGGTGATGTCGTACTCGATGAGCTTCTCGCAAAAGCGATGGCCCACCATTCCGTTGCCGATGACGACGATGGTCTTGCGAGGGCGGGGGGCGATCATGACGGAGGTCTCTGTTCGATCCAAAATTTTGCCGCACCAACCCGCAGCGTGGGCGAGGGAATCATCCCGCAGTCCCTCGCTGACGCTGCGGGTTGGTGTGAGCGAAACAATTTCTGCTGCTCACCTAACGCAATCCCCTTGCCACGCGGCGCGGGATTGAACCGTCACGGGAAAAATTCGGACACCCGAAGACTCGAACGGCAAAACTCCCTCAGAATCGTTGGCGCGGAGCGGCAAGCGGCCGGGCGACTTGGGCCGCATCAGACTTCGCTGCGGTCAAACACGGGCACGATTGCCTGAAATCGGGGCAAGGTGGGGAACGTCTCGGGTGAGGGCTGGCCCCGCGCCTCCGACGTTGCGGCATCGATATTCGCCGTGCAATCGGGTCGAACCGTCCGCACGCGGCTCGTGAGTGTCCGAAGGTGTTGTCGTCTCGACCCGACACGAAACGTCGAGCGTCTCACCCGGCACGCTGGTTGCGACTGCGGAGTCTTGCTCGTGGTCGTCAGGGTCGTCCTCGCTTCACCACCATCATTTTGGAACTCGATGTCGCCGACCGCCGAGCCCGTGGTCTTTGTCGTTGGAGAAGCCGAATCCGCGCGCCAATGGTCGGGCTTGCTGAAGGCTCGCGAGCTGTCGTCGCGCATGATCCGATCCGTGATCGACTTCCCGCGCGAGGACGATTCGCCCGGCTGCGTGCTGCTGGTGTTGACTTCGGATCGCGAACTCGACGGTCTGCAAGCCTGTGCGCGGTGGTTGGCGTTGGGAGACGAGCGGCCTCTGATTGTGCTGGCCTCGTCGCCCGAAGTCGTGCGACTGTTGAAGCGACTCTCCGCCGGACGCCTCGAAGTGTTCGAGGCGACGGAATCGACAGACACGATTCTCGTGCGAGTCCGCAGCGCCGTCGCGGGTGATATCGAACGCCGTCGCCGCCGCGCCGCGTGGACCGAGGTCGCCACCAGGTTCAGCTCGCTGACGGTCAAGGATCGCGAAGTCCTCGACCTGTTGCTGATCGGTCTGCCGAACAAGTTGATGGCACAGCGACTGTCCGTCACCGAGCGTGCGATCGAAATGCGCCGCGCGGGACTGATGAAGAAGTTGCAGACTCGCTCGCACGCCGAACTGGTTCGGCTGGTGACACGCTACGAAGTCTTCGCAGGCTTCGGCCTGTCGCTGCCGATCGAGTGAGCGGCCGGCTCGACTCGCGCCGCCTTCCGTAGCACATGCCAGCTTGTGCGTCCTCACTTCGTGACGGTTCCGCGTCAGGGGCAACGCCGCCACTCCTTCCAAATGAGGGCTCTCCGCCATTCGTGTTGGAACGCAGACATCAGCCGTTGGGCGCTAACCCAATGGCACTTACTTTACCCCAGCAACCCGAAGTGTCAGCGAGGGAAACAAGGGAAAACGCCTCTTGTCATCGCCCTCGCTGACGCTGCGGGTTAGTAAAGTAAGTGCTATTGAGCTAGCGCCCAGCGGCTGGTTTGACACGAGAATCAACACGAATGGCGGAGAGCCAAAATGAGGACACCACCGCCCGATCATCGTGGACCGGTGCGACAGGCGAGAGACTTCGCTCGCCAGTACACTTCAGCCACGCTGACAACCCAACGCTCTGGAGACGCTGACGGCCCAAAGCCGCCGCCAGAGCCACCCAACCGAGATCCGGAAGGACTCGAGTTTCGGCCACTGCGGTCAGGTTCATTCGTGGCGGTACGTCACCCGTCCATGGTTCCCTGGAAGGTGCCGCCGTCCTCGAACTGGGCGTAGTTTTCGTGGAAGAGGTTGGCGAGCTTGCGGGCCGTGGCGTCGTATGCCGCCGGGTCGGGCCAGGTTTGGCGGGGGTTCAGGATTTCGGTCGGCACGTTGGGGCAACTCGTCACGACGTGCAGGCCGAAGATGGGGTCGGTTTGCGTGGGGATGTCCTTCAGTTGGCCCGCGTGAATCGCGTCGATGATGGCTCGCGTGTAGGCCAGCTTCATGCGCGAGCCGACTCCGTACGGGCCGCCGCTCCAGCCGGTGTTGACCAGCCAGACGTTGGCGTTGTGAGTGCGGATTCGCTCGGCGAGCAAGTCGGCATATTTGCGCGGGTGCCACACGAGGAACGGGCCGCCGAAGCACGGGCTGAATGTGGCCGATGGTTCCTTCACGCCGACTTCGGTTCCCGCGACCTTGGCCGTGTAACCGTTGACGAAGTGAACCATCGCCTGTTCCGGCGTGAGCCGACTGACGGGCGGCAGGACACCGAAGGCATCGCATGTCAAAAAGATCACGTCGGTCGGATGACCGGCTACGCAGGGGATGCGGGCGTTCGTGACATACTCGATCGGATACGCACCGCGCGTGTTTTGTGAGATCGTCGAGTTGTTGAAATCGACGTGGTGGTGAGCGTCATCGTAGACGACGTTCTCCAGCACGGCTCCGAATCGCAGAGCCTGAAAGATTTCCGGTTCGGATTCGCGGGAGAGATAGATGGCCTTCGCGTAGCAGCCGCCTTCGATGTTGAAGACTCCCTCGCTCGACCAGCCGTGTTCGTCGTCGCCGATCAGCGCGCGTTTGGGATCGGCGGAGAGGGTCGTCTTGCCCGTCCCCGACAAACCAAACAGAATCGACGACTGGCCGGTCACTCG
>JAYUFF010000221.1:0-2447 GCA_043738825.1 Schlesneria sp. | reverse complement strand
TGTCATTTACACACAACTCGGCCGGATTTCGTCGACATTCGGCACACGATTTGCGCATGGGTTTCTGCATTGTTCCATCGGGGATCTTGCAGGAGTCGGGAATGTCACAACGGATTGCGGACGAGTTGGCGGGGATTCAACTGGGTGATGAGCGGTTGAACAAGCGGAGTCGGAAAGTGATTGAAGCGTTGGCTGCGAATCCCGAAGCGAGCATCAATGCGGCCGTTAATGGATGGGGCGACACGCAGGCCGCTTATCGGTTTTTCAACAACGATCAGGTCACGCCCGGGCGGATACTCGAGCCGCATCGACGGGCCACCCTTGAGCGCATGCGGGAGCGTCCTGTGGTGCTTGTCGTGCAGGATACGACGGAACTCGACTTCACCGATCATCCGACGCGGGACGCCCTGTGTCTCAACACAGAGCAGCGTTTTGGGCTGTATCATCACGTGCAACTGGTCGTCACGCCGGAACGCCTGCCGTTGGGAGTCGTGGCGACGCACACCTTCGATCGTGACCCGGAAACGCTGAGCAAAGAACCGGCGGTCGAGAAGAAACAGCCGATTGAAGAGAAGGAAAGCTTTCGCTGGTTGCAGGGCTATCGGACGGCGTGCGGACTGGCGGGCGAATGTCCGAACACGCGCGTGATCAGCGTGGCGGATCGGGAGGCGGACATCTACGACATCTTCCTCGAAGCGCAGAGGGTTTCCGGTCCCAAGGCGGATTACCTCATCCGTGCCCACGAGGATCGCAGCACCCCCGAACGCCATCGGGAGGTGAGTCGGCGGACGTACCACAAGGTGCGGGAACAACTCGAATCCTCGCCGCTGCTGGCAACGCACGTGGTCACGCTGGGTGCCACGCCCCAACGCGAGGCTCGCGAAGCCCGGCTGGAGGTGCGTGCGATCCGAACCGCCGTGAAGCCGCCGAATCACCGGCCCGGACTCGATGTCATCACGCACAATGTGATCCTGGTCCAAGAGATCGACGGTCCCGGCGATGGCACCGATGTCTGCTGGCTGCTCGTCACGACCCTGCCGATCGAGACCGTCGCACAGATCCTGGCCGTGGTCGATTACTATGCGGCCCGCTGGACCATCGAGACCTACTTCCGCGTTTTGAAGACGGGCTGTCGCGTAGAACGAATCCAACTGGAAACGAAGTCACGCCTGCTGAATTGTCTGGCGATGTACAACATCATCGCCTGGCGGGTGCTGTACCTGACCCATCTCAATCGCACGTGTCCAGACCTGCCCTGCACCGCGGTCTTCGCAGACCATGAATGGCAGCCGGTGTGGTGCGTCGTGCGCAAGTCCCCGCTGCCACCAACACCACCCCGCTTGAATGAGTTCATGAAATTGATCACCCACCTGGGCGGCTACAACAACCGCGCGAAGGAGGCTCCTCCGGGACCACAACCCGTCTGGACCGGCCTCCGCCGAATGCTCGACTTCTCCACAGCCTGGCTCACCTTCGGTCACCCCGCCAAAGTTGTGTGTAAATGACAGAGGTTCTGCGAAGGGCGTGGTCCTGAATCGCAGACTTTCTACTCCCATCGAAGACCCTCGACGTGCCATCCGGCTGCCCGCCAATAATGCGGTTCGAGGGGCTGCGGAAGAGCGGGGTACGGAAGATTTCATCGCGGGGCGTGGCGAATGTCCAGCAGCAGCGGCGGGTTGATGGTCCGGCAACCGTGCGTTCCGTTTTCAGGCTGACGCAGCCGGGCTACGATTCTGGCGGGATGGGGTTCGTCGTTTCGATTTCTGAGGAGAATTTCTGATGGTTCGCTCGATGATGGTCTGTTTGATGACTCTGATGGTGGAACTGTTGGTCATGACGGCGTCGGCGGATGCGGCGGTGCAGACGAAACAGGTGACTTACAAACATGGCAATCTCGACTGTGTCGGGTTTCTCGCGTGGGATGATGCGGTCGAGGGGCCTCGGCCGGGGGTGTTGGTGGTGCATGAGTGGTGGGGGCTGGATGCGTATGCCAAGCGGCGGGCGGAGATGCTCGCCAAGCTCGGATACATCGCCTTCGCCGCCGACATGTATGGCGAGGGGAAGACGGTGATTCATCCCAAGGACGCGGACGAGATGGCGGGCAAGGTGCGCGCGAACGTCGATCACTGGCGGCAGCGAGGGCTGGCAGCGCTGGAAGTACTGAAGACGCAGCCTCAATGCGACAAGACGAAGCTGGCGGCGATCGGCTACTGCTTTGGCGGTTCGACCGTGCAGCAACTGGCTTTCGCCGGGACGGACTTGAAGGCGGTCGCGAACTTTCACGGCGGGTTGGTTCTGCCGAGACCCGAACAGGTGAAGGCGATCAAGGCCGAGATCCTGATCTGCAACGGAGCGGACGACATCTTTATCGGGCCGGAGACGATCAGGGAATTCCGTGAGGCACTGGACGCGGGGAAGGCGAAGTACAAGTTCATCTCGTACCCCGG
>JAYUFF010000220.1:0-2455 GCA_043738825.1 Schlesneria sp. | reverse complement strand
GCAGCTTGCGCGCGGTGAGGTCTCCCGACGCGCCGAAGATCACCACCGAGGCGGTCTCGGGTGTTGGTCGATCCGCAGCAGAAGCGGTGGGTTGGCCGGAGGCATTGCTGCTGGTGTTTGCGGTCATGGTTGTCGTTCCTAAGAGTTCGTCATCCTCGATGTCGCCTCATAGTGGCGAGTTGAGAAGTCGGTCGAGATGGTAACGGCGGCTCGCGAGTGGGGCGAGTCGCGGGCGGATCGGTCACAGCCCGGATTATCCACCTCTGCGGGTGCTTCCCTGACGGCATTCGACATTGAAGCCTGACGCGCAAGCGAAGAACCTGCTGCGACCCCCTTCGCTTGCGCGTCAGGCTTCAATACGTCCACAAATAGCCCTGAATGGACTTATCGCTCGCCAAGTCAACTCGCTGTCATGGCTTGCAATTCGCCGTGGCAGTCTCGATACTCCCGCCCCTTCCGAGTCGGGCTTTGAGCCTGACTCCGTTGGCATTTGTGCCGCGCAGTGTTGCCGGTGCGAGAAGATTCCTCCACGTTTCATCCCACGAAACGGGCTTCGCCGCTCGCGAAGTCTCCCAATGAGGCGAAGACAAAGATGGCTGCGTACAACAAGACCGAAGTCAAAAAGATTCGCAAGAAGCGACAACGGCTGAAGAAGAAGCTGCGTTGCCGGTTCGCTCCCAATGGCAAGTCGCCAAAACCGGTCTACGTCGATTACAAGGATCTGAAGACGCTGCGTCAGATGATTGACCGCGAAGGCAACATGCTGCCGCGCCGCAAGACCGGCAACTGCGCCAAGTGGCAGCGGGCCGTGCGTGAGGCAATTCTGCGTGCCCGGTTCATCGGCCTCCTCCCGTACGTCTCCGAGGAGTGATCGGTCGATGACGACTGATCGCGAGATCAACCGCCAGCCCGGCCAACCCGCCGGGCTGTTGTTTTTGATGCTGTGTTGACAACACACCAACCCGAAGCGCGAGCGAGTGGTCTCAGCCCGCATCCCCTCGCTTACGCTTCGGGTTGGTGTTGACCTGCCGACCATTTCCTTTCGCCTTGCCTTTCACAGGCCGATGTCATGTGGGTCAAGATCTGCGGTATCACAGATGAGTTGACGGCCGAGGCGGTGTGCGGACTGTCTCCCGACGCCATCGGTCTCAACTTTCATCCCCAGTCGCCGCGTCGCGTCTCCAATGTTGTGGCGGCTCGCATTGCCAGACTGGTTCCTGATGAAGTGCATCGCGTGGGAGTCTTCGTCAACCGAGCCGTCAGCGAGATCGAAGATCTCGCCAACGAGTGTCGTCTCGACCAGATTCAACTTCACGGCGATGAGTCCCCCGAGCAGATCGCCGAAGTTCGCAGCCGCCTGCCGAACATCCCCGTCATTCGGGCGTGGCGGATGGCGGGAGAAAGCCTCGCGGACCTCGAAGCTCATTTGTCCGCCTGCCGCACGCTGGGGATCGACCTGGCGGGATGCCTGATCGACTCGCGCGTGCCCGGCACGTACGGAGGGACGGGACACACGGTCGCGTGGGACGCGCTCGTTCGTGCATATCGTCGAGACTCGTGGTCGCCGTTGATCCTGGCCGGCGGATTGACACCCGACAACGTGGCCGACGCGATCCGATCGACTCAACCGTGGGGAGTCGATGTGGCGAGCGGCGTCGAGTCCGCGCCGGGCGTCAAAGACATCGAACTGGTTCGGCAATTCATAGCCAACGCGCGGGCGATTTGAGCGTCGTAGGATGGGCACTCTTGCCCGTCCGTTCTTCAATACCGAAGCCGGACGGGCAAGAGTGCCCATCCTACAAACTCAAAGTCAAGAACCCGGCCGCACGGTGACGAGGACCGTCGTTTCGGCGATCACGGGCCAGCGACCGTCTTTGAGTCCCACCGCACGGATGGTGAAGGACTGTTCGCCGTTGAGGCGCGGGTCGTTCCCCAGTCGAACGACCAACGCGCCGTCGGCCTGTTCGGGGGTGAGAGTGATTGGCGCGGCGGCGACCAGACCGGTCTGCGTTTCATCGGCGATCAGTTCAATCTGAACCGGTGCGCGGAACTCGGCTGCGCGCGACAGTGCGAGTGGGATGCGGATCTCGCTGCCGGGAGCGACCGTCAATTCACCGGCCGTGTGGCTGAGCTTCATCAAGGCCCCTTCGGGCAGAATTCCGATTCGCAGTTCCTGTCGTTGCAGAAGGGTGCGAACATTGCCTTTCGGGTCCGCGACCTTGACGGCTCCGTTCAGGATCATGCGGCTGGTCTTGGTGGTCTCCATCCATTCGGGGACGAAGATCGGGTACTCGACACGCAGGGCCTCCGGCGGGACAACGAATTCCTCGCTGGCCAAACCCTGGCGATGACGCTGCTGTTTCGCGGTCATCTCCAGCGTGATCGGACCCGTGTAGCCTTCCAACCGCTCGATGAGGATCGGGGCGAGAAACGTGCTGCCTCGATGAACTTTCCG
>JAYUFF010000219.1:0-2458 GCA_043738825.1 Schlesneria sp. | reverse complement strand
TCCGGTCGAAATCGCTGCCGGGCGAAGCGACTCGTCCGGACCAAGGGGGTCCGGACGACGAACTTGCCACACAACTTGGGCGGCATCATACGAACGTGAGCCGAGCATCGCACTCGTGCGAACGTCGCACTGACCAGCTACTCTGGCGATTGATCTGTTGTGGGTGTCCGCTGGTCTGTGGTAGCTCAGCGACCCGGACGTTTCAAACGTCCGGGTCGCTTTTCGTCGCGATGTCGCTTCGTGAGGAAGCCACTCATGTCCAGTTCACTCAGCAACCGCGTGAGGGAATAGGAATGCGCCTGCTTCGACCGCTGGTCTACCTTTGGGTCGCACCCGGATCGCTCGTCGGGCTGTTACTGACGCCACTGGCTTTGGTGAGCGGAGGCAGTGCTCGCGTGGTGGACGGCGTGTTGGAGGTGCATGGCGGCTGGATCACGAAGCTGCTGCAACGCGGCAACCGCTGGATGAAGGGTCCGATCGCCGCGATCACGTTCGGGCACGTGGTGCTCGGCTGCGACGAGCCGACTCTCGAACGAACCCGCCGTCACGAGCGAGTCCACGTCCGCCAGTACGAGCGCTGGGGGCCGTTCTTCATCCCGGCATACCTGCTCGCGAGTTGGTGGCTGATGTTGCAGGGCTACAACGCCTACCTCGACAACCCGTTCGAGGTCGAAGCCTACGCGGTCGATGATCCAAGCGGCCGAATGGGCTGATCCGGCGCGAATTAGAGAGTACCGGAGGAGTTGTCCCTTCAGATCGAAGCCTGACGCGCAAGCGAAGGACCATCGCCAGGCACCTTCGCTTGCGCGTCAGGCTTTGATAAGGCGGTTTTTCATACCGCCCGCCCAAGCGATTCACTGACCGGTTGGTGGTGGATCGATCAGCTTCGCGGATCGCGTTCGCTGGCGGGACAGTTCGTCGGCGAGCGTGCGTGTAATGGGGGCGCTGACGGTGGCTCCGTCGTAGAGGACATCGAGGTTCGTCAGCACGATGCGATCACCGGGTTCGAGGCCGCTTTCGATCAGGGCCAGTCCGTGCAAAATGCGGCCGACGACGATCTGACGCTGCTCGATCTTGCCGTCGCGTTCGACGAAGGCTTTGCCGTCCGAAAGTGCGTCGCGCGGCACAGCCATGACTTGCTTGAGGATCGGTCCATCGACTCGCGCGTGAACGAAAGTACCGGGGAGCAGTGGTGTCACCTGTGCGGTGTTATCGACTCGAATGAAGACGGTCGCCGTGCGAGTCTGTTCGTCGGCCTTGGGGGAGACGCGCACGACGTGTCCCGTCCAGCGCGGCTTGGCGGTTTCGTTTTCGGCCAGTTCGACAGCGGGGTATTGGCGTTCGAGCACGTTCGGCAGCAGCTTCGCGTAGTCGTCGAGTGTCACCGCGAGCGGGATTTCGACTTCCGCCACCGCCGTGATCGTGAGCAGCGGCTCGCCGACCCGGACGTACTGACCGCGCTCGACGTGGACCGTGCTCAGGACGCCATCGAACGGCGGACGGACGAACGTTCGTGCCAGATCGAGTTCGCTCAGCTTGAGGTCTGTCGTGTGACTCTCGATCCGCCGCTGAGTCTGCTCGTGTCGCAGGGGCAGCAGGTCGCGTTCGTTGTTGCTCTGGACTTTGGCCTTCTCGTGCTGGCGGAGATCCATCTGTGCCCGCCGCAGATCGCTGTCGGTGGTGACTCCCTTCTCGCGCAGGGAGGCCATCTTCTGGTACTCGCGCTGTGAGTCTTCCCAGTCGGCGACGATCTTCTCGTAGACACGATCGAGGTTGGTCTCCTCCTGCTTGATGCGGCGGAGTTCCGACTGATCCTCGGCCAGATGGTGGCGAGCCGCCGCGACTCGTTCCTCATACGAACTCGGGTCGATTCGGACGAGCAGATCGCCGGCGTAGCGGTTGGACTCCTTTCCCGATTCAACGTCGGCGCGATGCGATTTCACGCTCAAGCCGACATCCAGTTGCGGATGAGTTTCGGAGACCTCACCCGCAACCTGAGCCGACAGCACGACCTCTTTTTCCGGGCGCGCCGTGCCGAACGCGTTGATGATCTCCCGCAAATCGAGCGGCTGAACCGAATAGACCTCGACGTTGTATTTGCGGTCGGAAGGGGCCTTCAGTTCCGGTGGCCTGTGGAGCAGGGACAGTGCGTAACTGGCGGCCGCTCCCGCTACCAGAACCAGCATCGAAAGCACGACCGACATGAGCACTCTGCGACGGGCGGGCGGTGTACTGGTCGGCACGATGGAGCCTCGGAAAGCGATGAACGTTTTGGAGGACTATAGTTTCGAGGGCGAGTCGAGGAAAGGAGGCGTTGAGTCCGCGCGTGCATACCTCCGAAGTCGAATGGGCCGCAGGATGACTAGTGCCCTGTCAGGTCTCAGATTTGGGGTTGATTGACCGGGTTGAAATCGGAGAACCTCTGTTGAACAAGGAGGTTCTGATGAACAAGAAGTAT
>JAYUFF010000218.1:0-2459 GCA_043738825.1 Schlesneria sp. | reverse complement strand
GGATCACTGCGAAGACGACGACACCGACGATGAGCGCCCCCCAACCGGCGGCCTGAGCCAGCAGCACGATCCAGCAAATCATCAGCAGCACGTTCAGCGTCATCAAGACAACGCTCAGCGTGATCGGCAGACGCAGGGTTGTGCGAGTCCGAAGCCAGGAAGACACGGGACGGTTCTCAACAGCAGTTTCATTCGGTACAGCAGGGCCGCTGCAAGGTAGCCCTCTCGCTCCGCGAGAGGAAGCGAGACACGGAGGATGGGCCGTTCCGGGTTGATGGTCGAGGGTTGAGGGTCGGAGGAAGAGGTGGATGCCTGGTCTTCATTCTTTCCATCAACCATCAACTCTCGACCATCAACCCACTGGGAACAGCCTCATCCACAAGGGCGGGCCAAGCACGATCAGTCCCACGGCGATGGCGGTGACGGCCAGCAGCAGCACCGCTCCGGCCGAGACATCCTTGGCCACCTTCGCCCGCTCGTGCCATTCGGGGGAGAGCAGATCGACCAGCGCTTCGACCGTCGTGTTGATCGTCTCCCCGGCGCAGACCGCTCCGATGGTGAGCAGCAGGATCGCCCAGCGCGTGGAGTCGATTCTCAGCCAAGTCGCCAGCGCAATCGCCGCCAGCGCGCCGATCAAGTGCAACCGGGCGTTCCGCTGCGTGAGGAACATGTAGACGAGGCCCGACCACGCATAAGCCACACTGCGGAAGAAACTCGGTTGCTTCATGAGATCACTCGGGCCTTTTGACCTTCGTGCCGTAGATCAGCACGTCGTCGAAGTGGCCCGTGTCATCGAACGAGCCGATGCCAACCTGACCCCATGTGAACGTCTTGTCCACCGCCGTCATGACCGGCTCCTGCATGTCGTCGAAGTAAACCTCGATCTTGCCGCTGTCGATGTCGCGAACTACCCGGACATGATGCCACTCGTGGTCCCACTTGGTTCCCTCGGTCGTCTTCGTGGAAATCTTCTTGCGCGGCTCGTTGTTCACGATGAAGATCTGGTTCGCATGATCGTCTGTCTTTTGACCGAGGTGGACGTAGTACAGATGGGCCGGATCTTGATAGCCGAAGAAGAGGCAGAGCGAGCGGTGCGGGTAGTCGCGCGCCGTCGATTGCAGCTTCACGTCGAGGACGCAGCTTCCGACGAGCACGTCCTTCGCGACGCTGCGATTGAACGGCGAGCGAACCGGCGTCTTGGTCTCGATGTGCTGGAACTGGCTGCCGACTTTGTTGCCGTTCTGTACGTCGATCTTCCACGCCTTGGGATCGCTCGGTTCCCAGCGGTCGAGGTTGCCGGACTCGAAGTCCTCGCGAAAGACCAGTGGCAGCCCGAGCAACGTGGCGGGAGGATCATCGGCCTGCGAAACGCCCGCCTCCGTCAACCCGAACGCAATGAGAGCCGACAGCAACAACCACAGCGAACGGCGCATGAGGCACTCCAACAATGAAACGAGCTCGCGGGACGGCATTCAATCTCGCACACGGGACTCTCACAAGCGAAGCGGTCGGTCGAACGAGGCTACTCGTTTGCAGTGCGTCTCGGTTTGTCCTGACCGTTCCCCTTGCGCGGCGGATCGCCGGGGCGTCCCCCTTCCGGTCCCTCCGGCCTGCGGTCGCGAGGCGGGAACGGGCCGGAACCCAGACCTCCCGGTCGGGGACCATTGCCGCCGGGGTGTGGAGGACGAGCGGGAATCGGGATCCCCAGCTCCGTGGAAAGCTGTTCCATCTGCCGCATGAACTCGCTCATCCGTTTCGGCACGTCGTCACCCTTGTCTTTGTAGTAGAGCAGGACGAGTCGCCGATGGCCTTCACCGTGTGGCAGCCGAGTGATCTCGTCCCGCTGCTCGCGGCCGAGCGATCCCAGCACCTTTTGCAAATCCTGCTCGTTGGGGTACGACGGCTTGATCTCCTCAATCGCCAAGTCCTTGATGCTTCCCAGAATTATGCGGATCAGCATCTCGCGTTTCATGTCGGGGCGTCGGTTGAGCACGCTGCGAACTTCGGAACGGTTGAGAGCCTGCTCGATGTCGCGTTGCAGTTCGGGCGACGGCCAGTCTCGCGGGGTGCCCGGTGTTTTTTCGATGCTTTTCTTGATGAGTTCGCGGTAGTACTTCGGGAGTGGTTCGTTGCCCGGCTTTTCTTGATCCAGTCCCGCGTCCTTGGCGATGACCTTCATCACGGTCGTCAACTCCGAACGCGGCAGGACCGGTCCTCCAAACGGCATCCAGCGCTTGTTGATGCCGCGAAAGTCGGGCAGTGGAGTTTCGTGAGTTTCGTTTGGTGTCGGCTCCGGATGGTACTCCTGCGCTTCCTTGAACTGACGCACCAACGCCAGCTTATTCGCCGGATTGGTCTCTTTGTTGAGGTCGTCGCGCTGGCTGGGAGTCAGCGTCGTCAGCCAGGCCGAGTACTCTTGGAGCAGGCTCGACAGCGAACCGCCCGTCGATTTGTTCTCT
>JAYUFF010000217.1:0-6479 GCA_043738825.1 Schlesneria sp. | reverse complement strand
TCACGGCTGGGCGTGGCCGTGTATTCGCTACGACCAAAGCACGGCCACGCCCAGCCGTGACCGTGGCACCCTAAAAATAGGCACCTATTGACTTGACTCATCACGGCCGGATTCCCCGCCCGACTCCAAGGTGGCTTCTCTCGGCCGCAAGTCTTTGGTGGCCAGTTTCCAGAACCACCGTCCTACACGACACTGACCAATCGCTGGAGCGATTCGTGATGAGCCAAGTCAATAGGTGCCTAAAAATAAGCCGTTTCTTTCCGGATCGCCTCTCACAGCCACGACCTGTGCCGGCCCGCCGTCATCGCTGTGGAGTTGCGATCATGTTCAGGGAGAACTTCGGCTCGGGGTCGAATGGATTCGTGAGCATCAGCATGAAGACCGGACGAGTCCCCGCGTCGAATTTGAACTCCTGCACGAGCCTCGCCATTTGCTTGTTTGGCCGGAAACGTTCGATCAGGATCGCTTTCGATTCCGGAAAGCGAGCATAGATCCGCTCCTCCAACTCCCCCGCTCGTTTCCCGTCGCCGCGTTCGCTGGCCCGGCCCATCAGCCACTAAAAACGCGGAACGATTACGGTCCTTGCACTTTTCCGACGAACGGTACGGAAACCGGATCGAAGCGGTCGGGGTCGAGGCTCAGCACCAACTCGCCGCGAAACTCACCTTGGGGAGCTGAGGGCGGCACCGCGAGCAACAGGTCAATGACGCGCGTGCCGTCAATGCGGGTGACTGGAGACTGCTCCGTCACGACGATCCAGTCCGGCTGGCATGACCACGAATGTTTTTGAAAGGCACCCGGTTTGAGTTCCGCCAGCACGACGTTGCGGGCGATGCGTGTTCCCTTCCTGACCGTGCCGAACGAAATCCCGTCGGTGGGAGGCTGCACTTCGATCAACTGCTCGAAGCGCCCCGAGAGCGCGTACTGTGCGATGGGAGACTCCACCCCCTGCTCGAACAATAGGATTTCATCCTCGTAGGCACCGGACGTTCGACGACCGTCCACGCTCGCGACCACCAGCACCTTCGCGTTCGGTGCGAGTGTGGACTCGCCCTGCAGAGTCACCTTGGTCTGACCACGGCTGCCCGCCGCATCGAGTTCCTGCGTGCGGCCCGAACGGTTGACGTACTCGAACGTCCGTACCACCTGCTTGCCGAAATGGACCGTGCCAAAGTCGGCGCGTTGAGTGACGGCGGGGGCCGGCAGCGGAGTCTCGTCGATTCTCACTTCCACCGGGGCACGCAACTTCGCCAACTCTTGTGGTGAATACTTCGGTCGCGTCACGTGATGAATCGCACCGAACAGCAGGGCCAGCAGCAGCAGTCCCACCGCCTCGCGCACCGCCCGCACGATGCCGCTTCGTCGCGGCGGGGACGGCCGCGCCGCTGGCACTGTGCCAGCGCTGTGGGCCGGAATCGCGGGCGTGTCTGGCGCAGGTGTCATTTCGAGGTTCGCAGTTGTTGGGCGCGGGCGAGACGGAGCCAGGCGCGTCCCTGCTTGGCCGGATCGACGATCTTCTTCGCGTGACGGGCGGCCTGATCCGGTCGGGCGAACGCATCGACGCTCGACCAATTCAGCCAGAGTTCATCGCCGACAGCCGCGTCCTCTTTCGTCAGCGCGGGTTCCAGCTTCGCCAGCGCGGTCTCCGCCAATCCCTGGTGGTGGTTCAACAATTCTCGAACGGCGTGCAGAGGCGTGTACTCGTACCGACCAAAGATGCTGTCCGGGTCGGGAGCCGGTTGCTGTTTGTAGAGCGTCCGCAGCGACAGGGCTTGGTCGAGTCCCCCTTGCCATTCGGTCTTGGCCGACGAGTCGCCCAGCCATTCCAAAATGGCGGCCTGCCGCAGTCGTTCATCCAGCGCCGTCACACTGGCCCGCCAGCGTTCGGCCCACGGACCCGTCTTCGGGGGTGAGGCGGGGCGATACGCGGCCTTGACCTGTCCCAGCGCGGCCCGCCCCTGGACGGGATCAATCAGGAACCACTGCACTGCGATCTGCGTGGCCATGCCAAGCTGGAAGTCGGGGCCTTTGCCGAGTCCCTGTTTGGCCGCCTCGTCAAAGTAGAGGTTGGCGAACGACGCCGTGCGTTCGGTCACGGCAGGGGGAAACTTCGTCAGCCCGCGATCGTGTGCGATCCTGATCGTGTGGCCGAGCCAGATGCCGCGCCGCAGTTGCAGCATCTTCTCGGTCGGCTCCGGCCAGCGTTCGGCCATTTGCCACGCGGCCGCCGGATTTGCCATCGCCAACTGCGCGACGTGCTGCCCGATGGTCTGTTCGCGATTCGGATCGTCGGGAAGTTGTTGCAGCAGCTTGAGCGTCAGATCGGGCGCGATCGGTCCCGTCGTATTCAACAGGTAGTTCAGCCAGAACGGTCCCTCACGCTCATCCTTGAGCAACTTTTGAAGCTGCCTCAACTTCTCTTCATCGAGCGGCTGTCGTCGCACGGCCTGCTCGTACAGCGGCAGCACAAGCGGCACGAGCGGCTGGCCCGGCCCCTTGTACGCCTCGATCAACTCGCGAGCCTCGCGCAGCCAGCCGTCGGTCACCGCCGCAGGCCGATCCCCCGCCAGCGCCGCCGCCTCGATCAGCAGGTATCCCTTGTCCAATCCCCGATTCGGAAACCGCTCGTCCTTCACCTCAATCCGCCGCGCGGCGGCCAAACCGGTGTCGATGTAATCCTCGCCGAACACACCGGCGGGCAGACTCATCACGATCAAGAAGAATGCCGCGAGCCTGAGCATGTTGTTCCCCGTCCCTCACCGCGCCACCACCGGCAACGGTTTTGGTTTCAGCGTTTGGAATTCATTCGGTTCTTGGAGTTTGGTGTTTAAGATTTGGTTCTTGGTTCTTGAGATTTGGTTCTTGGCTCTTTTTGGTTCTTGAGATTTGGGATTTCCCCCCACCGCTCCCACCAGTCATCCACACTGAGCGGCCAACTTCGACAACAACTCAATCCCATCAACAGACCCAGCAACACCAGATTGCGAGCCAGCGTGATCCACGACACCAATCCGCCGAGCACGCCGCACCCGCACTCGACCCGAGTCCCGCGCACGACGACCACCCCCATCGCCACGAGGAATCCGATCAGCAGGCACGCCCCCACCAACACCCCGCCGCGCCGCCACAGCCCCGTGAGCAGCGTCAGACCGACCAGCGTCTCCAACACGGGCAACACCCACACAATCCCCGCCGCTGCGTTCTCGGAGAACAACCCGTAACCCGCGACCGCGGCGCGAAACGCATACGGATCGGCGAGCTTCACAAACCCCGACGCCAGAAACAGCGCGGCGAGTGCCAATCGCAACAGGCCCAAACCGACGTGCCAGAGACGCGACCACACCATGAATCCACTCCGGTTTCTTCCGACGATTACGGCTCACATTCCTGTAGGGGGGCAGTTTGAGTGGCACGCCCTGAGTCTTCGAAGGGCGTGGTCTTCACAAGTTGGCGAGCGTCCTCACCCATCACCACGCCCTTCAAAGAACTTCAGGGCGTGCCACACTCGACACGGTTCATTTGGTCGTGCCACCCCGCCGCGCACCTTTCAAAGATTCCTGACCCCTTTGATATCTGCGCAGCACCTTCATCGCTCATGGTTTGGGTTTGCCAGTGACACCCGGCGCTGGTGTCCGAACTGGAAACTTTCCAGCAAACACTTGGGCGGCGACTCTGAGTCGAGTTGCCTTTATAATGTCACTTTGTTGCGCAGCAGCGAGATCGATTGCATAACGCCCTAACTCTGGACCTTCCACATTTCCGATTACCCAACAGAGATTATCACGGCGCAACTTCGAGATGTCCTTTGTCAACTCCCACAAACATCCCGCTGCAGCCGGTTTACCGAGTTTCGCTAACGCACCTGCGGTGGGATACGTTTCAGCAATCGGTGGTTCTTCGGATTCACTATTCGTCACCACGAAGTCATTCTCGTGTTCAATGAGCTTTATGAGTTGTTCAACGCTACTCTCTGCCTTGTATTCAGCAAGAACTTGAATCGCCGTCAGCCTATAATCATCAATATGGAATGGCCCATCACTCTGTTCGAGCACTAATTGAGCGTCTCTGATGATTGATTTCCGAATCTGGAACGCATTTGCCTTGGCAGAAAGACGCGCTTTCGGATCCGGCGATTCGAACTGATTGGAACGAGGCGGTGTCTCATCGGGGAATACGATTGCACAGACGGCCAAGTGCGAAATTACCAACACGCCACGGAGGAAGGTGGGAAACAAACACATGGCTTGGCTCTCCTAAATTGTACTGGTTGAAGTTAAAACATAACTACGGAATGGGCGCACTTCCAAAAGTAATACTCCCAGGTTCGATACGATTTGGGGGTGATGAACCACGGTCTAATTGTCCATCACCAGGAACAGCCTTCAAGTAAAGAATCGAGTACCACAGTCTGTTTCTTGATACGACAGGGCCAGTCATTGGGGTAACTGTGTTGTCGGACTGATTCAGGATCAGCATGACTGACTCGCCGAACTGCCATTCGATTTGCACTCCTTCGATTTGTCCATTGGACGCAACCAGCGGAAGTCCGGGGGTGTCATTGACCCAAATGACATCATTTCCGTCATGCAAGTCCTCGTCATTGTTGCTTCCATCGTCATCGTCACCGGCTGGGTGAGACTGAGCCACGTTGAGATTCCACGGTTGTCCGACGAATTTTTGCCAAAACTGACTCTGTACTGACCGCTTGAAGTCGAATTGGACTGTTGTGGAACCCGGCGGATCGATCGCCGCCACTCCAGCAGGTGAAACGATCCCCTTAATCTCGATTTGGTTGAACGTCCCTCGATTTGGCGGCGTGGTATTTCGCGGAGGAACACCCAAACCGGGAACACGGAGGCCGCCAACCGGGTTGTTTGCAGTATCGAGCCCCGTACCCGTGTTGTGGAATTCTAACTCGACCCAAACAGGCCACACCTTGATCTGCTGACACGGAATGCCACCATAGATTACGGTCACATTTTGTATGACGGATGCGCCTATCGGTACTTTCGCTTGCAACGGACTCCCCGGAACCTCGTCCGCTCCACCCCAGTCGATCAACGACTCGTTTGTCCCGGGTGAGACGGTGATCGTGAGTATAACGAAGTCCCCCGCGTTTTTCTTCGGACCAACGACGTTGAAGTGCGACGGGCCATCTGCAACCTTTGCGTAGACTTGATCGGCGGACACACCAGTAACTGAACCAGCAGGAACAGTACCCTTCGCGGTCGCGCCATTTTTCGCCCCGGTACCACAGCCGGTTGATCCGATCCCGCAGACAACAAACAAACACACAACGTGGATGGTCCGTATGGAACAACGCATATGTGACTCCAGATGCAGATGGATACGAGAAGCGGACGAAGGGACGCCTATTTGCGTCGTACGCCTTGGTTCCGTGGAATGAGACACGTTGTCCGCAATTCTTGTCTTCAGTTTGTATTGCAGTTTGAGAGGGCAGTGATCGCCCGCGACTGGAACCGGATCTGTTGTAAATTGTCATTGCCGTCGGGGTCGTACGTCGTGATTCGGTACACGACATCACCATCGAATCCAGAAACGGCGTCTTGCCCGTCCGTTACCGCCGCGTATGTGTTGATGGCGGAGTACATCGAACACCGACTCCAGAACCCGCAGGATGTCACAAACGTGGCTCCCAAATCCCACTGTCGACAAGGGCACAGTGTGCAATCTCGTTCGATGCCCACGATGTAGTTGACGACGCGATGGCCGGGGACGGCAATGGTTTCGGAGCCGCGGGTGAATGTCAGCCTCGTCGATGCAACAAAGGTTCCATTACGTGGATGGTGAATCGGTTGAACAATGTCACTTAACTGAGGGTTCACCGTCGTCACAGTGCTGTGATATGTCGCGGAGTTGAATGCGGCACGGACGGTACAGATGTCATCCGCGAGATTGCTCGACGTGAGTGTGACCGAGGCTTCACCGCTGTCGTTGGTGGTGGCTTCCAACGGCGCGGACGTGAGACCTGCATAGTAACTGCCTCCACTCGAAACGAGCTTTGCCCGCACACGACTTGGTAGGCACTCGGTGGGACAAGTGCCACCCAAACTGACGCAGTGACTAGCGCATTCGACCCCTTGTCCACCGCCGCTGATGCTGAACTTGATGATCTTGCCCGGTGCGGGCGGATCGATCCGAGCGGTCAATGTTGTCTGGTGGGCGGAGTTGTCCTTTCCACCTGCGGCGACGCGGTCGTATTGCGAACGGAACTCGACCAACACCGGCTCGACGGCGTTGATGGTGAACGTGTCGGTGGTGGTGGCCGTGGCTTGGATGACGTAAGTCCCCTCGACATCGGGCGTGATCGAGACGACCTCGCGAACGGTCGGATTGGTCAGCAGGGCATCGGTCAGCATGGACGCGGTCGGTTTGGAGAGGAACGTCCAAGCCGGTTCGCCGCTCTCGAAGATTCCCGCCGCCGGATTGGGGAGCGCCCGCAGTGACACCGCAACATT
>JAYUFF010000216.1:0-2464 GCA_043738825.1 Schlesneria sp. | reverse complement strand
GTTGGGGCTCGCCGTCAGCCAAACACAATCATCTGTGACTGACGACTTCGAGAACTGGTAACCGACGGCACTGGCTTTGCAACTAATGATTCGTTGAGAGTGTTCGCTGTCAGATTGACAAACGGCTTTGCCACGCTTTTCCGTGGCGACGCTTTGCGGCCGATGCGGTGTTAAACCGTACCGACTCGACAGGAGGAGGCATCATGTCCCGCTATCGCAACCCTGCCATGAAGCAGTTGAGAGATCAGCAGATCAAGTTCGCGCCGCGCGAAGCGCGACTCAAGCAGATCGACCGCGCCGAGCATTTGTTGAACGAATTGCAACCGGACACCAGTCTCGGCTACCCCGAACTGTGCGAGAAAATCACCAGCTATCGCGGCGAGATGTATCCCGATCTGGTCTTGACCCGCGATGAAGCGGTCCACGACCTGCGCTGCTTCGTCGAGGATTTGTCCGACAGTGCCGACATCCCGGCGGACAACGCTGGTGAAGAGGTCTGGACGGTGGATGACGTGAGCCGGCGCTACAACGTCTCGACGAAGACCGTTTCGCGCTGGCGAGACCGTGGCCTTGTCAGTCGTCGCTTTCGCTTTGGCGGTCGCAAGCGTGTCGGCTTCCTCAAGTCGTCGGTCGAACGATTCGTCAGCAAGCACTCGACCGAAGTCGATCGCGGCACCAACTTCAGTCAGTTGTCGCTCGATGACCGGGAGCAACTGATCCAGCGCGCGAGACGACTGGCCCGAGCTGGCGGCTGCCCGACGGAGATCAATCAACGACTGGCCCGCAAGTTTGGCCGCTCACCCGAGACCGTGCGGTACACCCTCAAGAACTTCGACAAAGAGCATCCGGAAACGGCCGTGTTCCCCAACGCCTCCCTACCACTGACCGACGAACAAAAGCGGGAAATCTACCGCCGATTCAGTCGCGGTGTGGCCGTTGAGACGCTGGTTCGCGACTTTCATCGGACGCGCACCAGCATCTACCGGTTAGTGGCCGAAGTCCGTGCCGAGTTGATGCTGCACCAACTGATCGACTTCATGGACGCCCCCGAGTTCCACGAGGTTAACGCCGAGGAAGTCATCCTCGCCCCCGCACCAGCGACGGATCGCAAGACCGCGCCGGTCAAGGCTCCGCCCGGACTGCCACCGTATCTCGACAGCCTGTATGCCATCCCACTGCTCACCAAAGAGGAAGAGGTCTACTACTTCCGCAAGATGAACTATCTGAAGTGCCGGGCCGCCGAGTTGCAGAAGGGACTCGACCCGGTTCGTCCCAAAACTCGCGACATGGACGAGATCGAACGGCTGATGCAACAGGCGGGCGAAGTGAAGAACTTCCTGATCCGAAGCAATCTGCGGCTGGTGGTCTCGATCGCCAAGAAGCACATGAAGCCCAACGTCAGCTTTTTTGAGATGGTCAGCGATGGCAACATGTCGCTGCTGCGAGCCATCGAAAAGTTTGACTATACGCGCGGCTTCAAGTTCTCGACGTACTCCAGTTGGGCGATCATGAAGAACTACGCACGATCGATCCCGGCCGAGTACACGCAACTCGATCGCTTCCGCACCGGGACCGAGGAAATCTTCAGTCAGTCGTCTGATCGTCGCACCGACGGGCTGGCTAACGAAGCGATTAACCACAAACAGCACGAAGCGTTGATGGGCATCCTGTCGCAACTACCGCCTCGCGAACGCGACATCATCGTGTCGAGGTACGGTCTGAGCGAAGGGGCCGGCCCGCAGACGCTCGAACAGGTCGGCACCAAGCTCGGTGTGACGAAGGAGCGAATTCGACAACTCGAAGCGAGGGCACTCGAAAAGCTCCGCAAGATCGCCGAAGAGGAACACCTCGACGTGCCTGGCATCTGATCACCCGACGTGGGAGCAGATTTATTACCTGCCCGTGAATCCTCAGCGCCCCGGCTGCTCCAAGCAGCCGGGGCGTTTCGTTGTCGGAGCTATTCCGGCAGTCGCCTGCTACTGATTTGCGACGCCGCTCGCGAGACAGCATCATCTCTGTCACGCCCCTGTTCCAACCTTGCCAAGATGACCCTATGCGAGTCTACCTCGACAACGCCGCGACCAGCTTCCCGAAACCAGCGGCGGTCTATGACGCCGTCGATCGCTATCAGCGGAGCATCGGCGTCTCGATCGGACGCGGTGCGTACCGCGAGGCGGTCGAAGCGCAGCGGATGCTCGACCATTGTCGCCAACGCGCGGCGATGCTGCTGGGTGCAGAGAGTCCCGATCGGATCGTCTTCACCTACAGCGGGACTGATGGCCTGAACATGGCCCTCATCGGACTGTGCCGTCCCGGCGATCACGTCGTCACCAGCGAACTCGAACACAATTCAGTGCTGCGTCCATTGAGATGGCTGAGCGAAACACGAGACGTTCAAGTGACCAAAATATCGCCGCAAGCCAACGGTCGCGTTGAACCGGCCGACGTGCGGGCGGCCCTGCGC
>JAYUFF010000215.1:0-2464 GCA_043738825.1 Schlesneria sp. | reverse complement strand
CCGAGGACATCGGGAACGCGGACCCTCAAGGATTGATCCTCGCGCAGGCGGCAGCCGCTGCCACCGAGTTCATCGGCCTGCCCGAGTGCCGCATCCCGCTGGCTCAGGCGGTGACGTATTTGGCCCTCGCGCCGAAGTCGAACGCCGCCTACAAGGCGATTGACGCCGCGATGGACGACGTGAAGCATCAACGATCCGTGCCTGTTCCCGTTCACCTGCGCGACGGACACTACGCGGGAGCAAAACGGCTCGGACATGGTGAAGGCTACGAGTACCCGCACGACGCGCCCGGGGGCTGGGTCGCGCAGGACTATCTCGGCGTCGAGGCCCGCTACTACGAACCGGTCGAACGGGGACTGGAGGCCGAATTGAAGCGGCGGCTCGACGAACTCCGCTCGCGGCGGCAGGCCAATCGTCCGGCGGAGGGCTGACGGACGGATGCCCCTCACCCTAGATCCTATTTCAGAACCTGTTTTGCACGGAGGAACTAGTGCTTTGTCACAGCTTGAGCTTGGGGTAGCCACGCTCGCCAAAGCGTGGGGTCAATCCAGGGTCTCGCCCACGTTCTGGCGAACGTGGCTACGACAACAACCCCCATTCTTAGGTGTGACGAAGCACTAGCCCGACGCGCGAGCGAGGGCTGGGCATTCGATGATCGCGAAGCCCTCGCTTGCGCGTCGGGCTAATGTTGAATTGTGTTCTAACCTTCTCCTCCGCAGACGGGGGCGAGGGGACAAAACAGAAGACGCGACAGTCTCAGTCAAAGCTCACTTCGATCATGGCCTTCAAGACCTCCACCGACAAGTTCACTCCGCAACTCACGCTGCATCCGCTGGCCGGGAGTTGGTTGCAACAGGCCGAGACGCTCAGCGGCATCGTCGGCCTCTGCGCGATCGTGGTGCGACATGGCTTTCGCGAGTTGGAGCCGTTCCATTTCAAAGTCCTCGCCTCGGCCGTGTTCGCGGCGATGTGTACGCCGCTCGCCAGCGTGGGCATTCGCTATCTGTGGAGTCTGACGCGCCCCACGTTCGTGCGCGACAACATCGGCAACGTGACCTTCTGTGGCATCTGGCTGCTCGGTTCACTGGGGTTGATGCTGGCGAGTGCCGTTCGTGGAACAGGCTGGCTGGCTCCCGAGGGCCTGTTGTCGTGGACCGAGTTCATCGTCATCGGGCGAGGCGGCATGGAGCTGGCGATTGCCACGCAGCAGGTCGCGCAGGCAGGCTGGAACCCGGCGCTGGTGCTTGTCCTGTCGTTCGTGACTTTGATCGGAGGCGGCACACTCTTGTTGATGCTGCCTCAATGCCGGTCGGCCGATGAGTTGTCCGCCGACTGGCTCACCGCCCTCTTCACATCGACCAGCGCCTGCTGTGTGACGGGACTGGTCGTCAACGACACCGGAACCTACTGGAGTCGCACGGGACAGAGCGTGATCATGCTGCTGATTCAACTCGGCGGCTTGGGGATCATGACGTTCGGGGCGTTCTATGCGATGGTGGTGGGACGCGGCTCGATGCGCGAAGCCGCCACGATGCGCGACCTGCTCGATTCCGACCAACTGTCGGATGTCGGCAAGCTGGTCAAAGCCGTGCTTGGTTTTACGCTCGGCATCGAGTTGATTGGAGCGGTCCTGCTGTCGGGCCTCTGGGCCGATCAACCCTGGCCGGAACGGGCGTTTCAAAGTCTGTTTCATTCGGTCAGCGCTTTTTGCAATGCGGGGTTCTCGACTCGCGGCCCGAACCTGGCGGGTTGGGAATTGAGATGGCAGGTGTGGGTCGTCGTCGCGGGACTGATTATTCTCGGCGGGTTCGGTTTTACGCCGCTCGACAATCTGTGGCGAGCGGCCTGGACTCGACGCTGGCGGCGACGCCGGTTCGCGCTCCCCAGCGCCACTCCATCGGTTCGGTTGAGCCTTTCCACGAAACTGGTCTCCGTCACGACGCTGGGTTTGCTTGCCGGAGGCACGCTGGTGCTGCTGGCGCTGGAATGGAACAACCCCGCGCATCCGACAGAACCGAATTCTCAAGTGGCCAACGCGTGGTTTCATTCGGTGACGCTGCGCACGGCGGGGTTCAACACGATCGACCACGGAAAACTCAACCCGGCATCCAAGCTGTTTGGGATCATGCTGATGTTTGTCGGAGCCTCACCCGGTTCGACGGGTGGCGGCGTGAAGACGATCTGTCTGGCGATCTCGATCCTGACGCTGCGCGCCGTGTTGAAGGGCCGCACCAACGTGGAAGTCTGCGGCCGCACGATCCCCGAAGTCCAGGTCTATCGCGGGCTGGCAGTCATCGCGCTGGGGTTGACCGTGCTGATGGTCTCATCACTGGGGATCGTCCTGATCGAGAACCAGCCGCACTTCGTCCTCGATCATCTCTACGAGACCGCCAGCGCTCTGGGCACAGTCGGCGTTTCGGCGGGAGTGACCGCCGGATTGCAGCCCGCATCCAAATTGCTGCTG
>JAYUFF010000214.1:0-6493 GCA_043738825.1 Schlesneria sp. | reverse complement strand
GGTAGACATATACTCCCGCCTCGGGTCCGGATGGCCTGCCTCTCTCTCAACGCAAGGAATGGGTTCGCATCATGCGGAAGTTGACGCTCTTCATCAGTGCCGTGTCGTTGTGTGTCGCCTCGTGGTGGTTGCTGGCCGAGGAAGCGGGGAAGACCGTGAATCGAGACGCCCTACAAAAGCAGTTCGAGGCGGGCAATTTCAAGGACGCCTACGAAGGGTCTCGAAAGTTGGCCCTCGATCCGAAGACCGAGGCCGGTAAAGTGGGCGAGGATCTCACGCGGGCCGTGCAGTCACTGCAACAGCTCGGCCGCAACGAGGAGATCGACGAACTGATCGAATCGTCGGTGAAGGCTCACGACAAGAACTGGCGGTTGTTGCGCGGGGCGGCTCAGCAATACGGACAGATGATCGAGCACTGGGGCTTCGTCGTCGCGGGCAAGTTCCAGCGCGGATCGCATCGAGGCGGCGGGCAGTATCTGTCGTCGGCCGACCGCGACCGAGTCCGCTCGATGCAGCTTCTTCAGCAGGCGATCCCGTTCGCGGTGAAGGGCGACAACAAAGGTGAGGTCGCTCGATTATTCCTCGAATACGCGCAGCAACTCGGCTCGATCGAAGCGTGGCGACTGCAAGCGCTGACCGATCTCACGACGTTGCCCGACTACGAAGAGGGGAATCAGTGGGGCGGACGCGGTCGCGGTTGGGGCGGGATGCACGGCGCGGGTGATTCGAAGGGCGCTCCCGTTGACGCTGACGGCAATCCCGTTTTCCATCGCATTCCCAAATCGTGGGACGATGCGAAGTCGGACGGCGAGCGTTGGCGGTGGATGCTGACGCAGGCCGTGGAGTTCGACAACAAGCTGCGCAACCAAGTCGATTTCGCGTTTGCGACGTTCCTGCATCAGCAGTTTGGCGTGCAGACGATGGCGTGGTTGCGAGGCGGCTCGGGCAGCGACGACGACAAAGACGAAAGCGGCCCGTTCGCCGTGCAGACTCTCGGCGATGACGAGACCATCGCGAAACTCGCCACCGGCATGAAACGCTTCAAGCTGCCCGACGAGTTCAACGCGCTGAAGCTCTTCCAGCAACTCTTCGAGCGGTCGAAGGACCATCATTCCAATGCGGCGGGCGATACGGTTGCTCAAACGTACGAAGACCGCCGCCAATACGTGAAGGCGGGCGGCGCGTGGAAAGCCGCGCTCGCGAAGTTTGGCAACGAAGATCATCGTCAGGCGCGGCTCGATCAGATCGTGAAGAACTGGGGTCGGTTCGAGAACCTGCAAGTCGCTCCCGCTGGTAAGGGAGCCACCGTTGACTTCCGCTTCCGCAACGCGAAGCAGGTCTCGTTCGAGGCCCATGCAATCAAGATCGACAAGCTGCTCGACGACGTGAAGGCGTACCTTAAGTCGTCCCCCGCACAGATCGACTGGAACCGGTTCAACGTCCAGGATATCGGCTTTCGCCTCGTCTCCGAGAATCAGACGCAGTACCTCGGTGAGTCGGTCGCGACGTGGAAGCTGGACCTCACGCCGAAGGCCGACCATTTTGACAGTGTGGTCAAAGTCGCAACGCCGCTGCAAAAGGCGGGGGCCTATCTGCTGACTGGCAAGTTGGCCGATGGCAACATCAGTCGAGTGGTCATCTGGCTGGCGGACGCGGCCCTCGTGCGAAAGCCGCTCGACGGGCAGTCGCTCCATTTCGTGGCCGATGCCGTGACGGGGCAGCCGATCGCGAAGGCCAATGTCGAATTCTTCGGCTGGAGACAGGAACAGGTCGCGGAAGGCAAGCAGCCATGGAAAGTGACGACCACCAACTTCGCCGAGTTCACCGACGCGAACGGCCTCATCACGCTGCCTGCGGCCAAGGTGCCTCACGATTATCAATGGTTGATCGTCGCGAAGACTGATGCCGGGCGGCTGGCCTACACCGGGTTCACTCATGCCTGGTGGGGACAGCGTCACGATCAGGAGTACAGCGCGACGCGCGTCTTCACGATCACTGATCGGCCCGTCTATCGCCCCGAGCAGACCGTGAAATTCAAGTTCTGGATTCAGACCAGCAAGTACGACCAGCCCGACAAGACCGAGTTCGCCGACCAAGACTTCACGGTGCAGATCAACAACCCGCAGGGGGAGAAGATTCTGGAGAAGGTCTACAAGACCGACAAGTTCGGCGGCATCGAAGGTGAGTTCCCGTTGCCGAAGGGAGCGATGCTTGGCACGTACTCAGTGCTCGTGATGAACCAGTTCCATCAGGGCGGCTCGTTCCGCGTCGAGGAGTACAAGAAGCCCGAGTTTGAAGTGACGGTCGAGGCTCCGACCGAACCGGTGGCCCTCGGTGAGAAGGTGACTGCCAAGATCAAAGCCAAGTACTTCTTCGGTGCCCCCGTGACGAAGGGGAAGGTGAAGTACAAGGTGCTGCGGACCGCTCACGACAGCCACTGGCATCCGGTCGCCCGCTGGGACTGGTTCTACGGGCGAGGCTACTGGTGGTTCGCGTCCGATTACACGTGGTATCCCGGCTTCGACAAATGGGGCTGTCTTCGTCCGGTCGCGTGGTGGATCGGCCACAACCCCGGCCCGCCCGAAGTGATCGCCGAACAGGAAGTCGAGATCGGTCCCGAGGGCGAAGTCTCCATCGAGATCGACACGCTCCCCGCGAAGGAGATTCACGGCGACGAAGACCATTCGTACTCGATCACGGCCGAGGTCGTCGATGAATCGCGCCGCACGATCGTCGGGACGGGAAACGTCCTCGTCGCGCGACAGCCGTTCCGCGTCTTCGCCTGGGTCAATCGGGGCCACTACAAAGTCGGTGACACGGTCCTCGCGAACTTCGATGCACACACGATCGACAACAAACCGGTGAAGGGAACCGGCGAGCTGACTCTGTTCAAAGTGACTTACGACGCGAAGCAACAGCCGGTCGAAGAGGCTGTCCAAACGTGGAAACTCAACACCGATGAGGCCGGTCACGCGCAACAGCAACTCGCCGCGAGCAAGGCCGGGCAGTATCGGCTCTCGTACAAGGTGACGGATGGCAAGGACCACACGATCGAGGGGGGCTACGTCTTCGTCGTGCGGGGCGACGGCTTCGACGGCCGCGAGTTCCGCTTCAACGATCTGGAACTGATCACCGACAAACAGGAATACGCTCCCGGTGAGACGGTCAAGCTGATGGTGACGACCAATAAACCCGACGGCTGCGTCGTGCTGTTCGTCCGTCCATCCAACGGTGTCTACCTCCCGCCGAAAGTGATCCGATTGAAGGGCAAGAATACCGTTGAAGATGTCGTCGTCGTGCAGAAGGACATGCCCAACTTCTTCCTCGAAGCCTTCACGATCGCCGATGGCAAGTATCACCAGGAGACGCGCGAAGTGGTCGTCCCGCCCGAAAAGCGGGTCATCAACGTCGAGGTTCTGCCGTCTCAGACCGAATACAAGCCGGGAGCCGACGCGAAGGTCCAAATCAAACTGACCGACCACACGGGCGAGCCATTCATCGGCTCGACGGTCCTCTCCGTGTACGACAAGTCCGTCGAATACATCTCGGGCGGTAGCAACGTCCCCGAGATCAAAGAGTTCTTCTGGAAGTGGCGTCGGCACCATCACCCGCAGCGCGACTGCACGCTCGACCGCTGGTTCAGCAACCTGCTGAAGAACGGTGAGACCGGAATGGCCGACCTCGGCGTCTTTGGCGGGATGCTGGGTGAGGGGATGGACGGTTTTGGAATGGGTGGTGGTCGCGGCGGCGGCCCGATGACGACGACGCGCTCTTCAGGAACGAGGTTACGAGCAATGACCTCCGCGCCGGGAGCAGTCCCCTTGTTAAACAGGATACCCGCCGCTGCCGCTATGGAAGGAGCACCGATGGCCGATGCCGCTCCGATGGCCAAGGGCATGGCGGCCGACAAGGCGGGTGGTGGCGCAGAGGCTGGTGCGATGCAGCAGCCGACGATCCGCTCAAACTTCGCCGACACCGCCTACTGGGCTGGCGCGATCACGACCGACAAGACCGGTCTCGCTGAAGTCGCCTTCAAGATGCCCGAGAGCCTGACCGGGTGGAAAGTTAAAACGTGGGCGATGGGTCTCGGCACAAAGGTCGGCCAGGGTGAGACCGAAGTCACCACGAAGAAGAACCTGTTGGTCAGGCTGCAAGCGCCAAGGTTCTTCGTCGATAAGGACGAAGTGGTCATCTCGGCCAACGTCCACAGTTACCTCAAGACGGAGAAGCAGGTTGAGGTGTCGCTGCTGCTCGATGGCGCATTGCTCTCCGTCACCGCACCCGCTCCCAAGGGCGGTGCGAATCTCGATCAAGCCGGTGAGCCGGGCGGCGTCAGCCCCCGGACAGCCGCAGCGAAGAATCCGGGGGCTGACGCCACCCGGCTCACAAATGTTCAACCAACTCCGCAAGAGATCACGCAGACCATCAAGCTGGCGGCCGGAGGCGAGCAGCGCGTCGATTGGCGCGTGAAGGTGGCGTCTCAGGGCAGTACCAGCATCACGGTCAAAGCCCTCTCCGACGAAGAGTCGGATGCGATGCAGATGACCTTCCCGGTCTACGTCCACGGGATGCTGAAGACCGAATCGTTCAGCGGGGCGATCCGTCCCGCCGATGCCTCGGGCCAGGTGACGTTCGATGTCCCCGAGGCCCGGCGTCCGAATGAGTCGCGCCTCGAAGCCCGCTTTTCACCGACGCTGGCCGGAGCGATGGTCGATGCTCTGCCGTATATGGTTGACTATCCGTATGGCTGCACCGAGCAGACGCTGAACCGGTTCCTGCCGACCGTCATCACGCAGAAAGTCCTGCTGAACATGCAGCTCAATCTGAAGGACATTCAGGCCAAGCGGACGAATCTCAACGCCCAGGAGATCGGTGACGACGTCGAACGGGCCAAGCGCTGGAAGCGGTTCGACCGCAATCCCGTCTTCGACGAGGACGAGGTCCGTGCGATGGTCAAGGACGGGCTGGAACGGCTCACGTCGATGCAGGTCTCGGACGGCGGCTGGGGCTGGTTCAGCGGCTATGGCGAACATTCGTGGCCTCACACCACGGCGGTCGTCGTTCACGGCCTGCAGGTCGCGAAAGCCAACGATGTTGCCATCGTGCCGGGTGTTTTGGAGAAGGGCGTCGAGTGGCTCAAACGCTATCAGGACGAGCAGGTCCAATGGATCAAGAACTGGGGCAAGAAGGACGTTCGCCAGAAGCAGCACGCCGACGCGCTGGATGCTCTCGTCTACATGATCCTCGTGGATGCAGACATCTCGAACAACGAGATGAACGAATTCCTCTACCGCGACCGCGTGCAGTTGCCCGTCTACGCGAAGGCCCTCTACGGCCTCGCCCTGCACAAACAGCAGCAGCAGGCCGACAAACTCAAAATGATCCTGGAGAACATCGAACAGTTCGTGGTGCAGGACGATGAAAATCAGACCGCCTACCTGAAGCTGCCCGACGGCGGCTGGTGGTACTGGTACGGCAGCGACATCGAGGCGAACGCCTACTACCTGAAGCTGCTCTCGAAGACGAACCCGCAGGACGCGCGGGCGTCGCGGCTGGTGAAGTACATCCTCAACAACCGCAAGCACGCGACGTACTGGAACAGCACGCGCGACACCGCCCTCTGCATCGAGGCTCTCGCCGACTACATGAAAGCCAGCGGCGAGGACAAACCGAACCTGACCGTGGAAGTCTGGCTCGACGGCCAGAAGCAGAAGGAGGTGAAAGTCGATTCGTCGAACCTGTTCACGTTCGACAACAAGTACATCCTCGAAGGGGACGCCGTCACGACGGGCAAGCACACGCTGGAACTGAAGAAGCAGGGCACCGGCCCGCTCTACTTCAACGTCTACCAAACCAACTTCACGCTGGAGGACTTCATCACAAAGGCAGGGCTGGAGGTGAAGGTCAACCGCAAGTTCTACAAGCTGACCCGCGTGGACAAGGCCGTCGATGCCCAAGGCTCTCGCGGCCAGGCGGTCAAGCAAAAGGTCGAGAAGTACGAACGAACGGAGCTTCCCAACCTGAGCCAGCTCAAGAGCGGCGACCTCGTCGAGATCGAATTAGAAATCGACAGCAAAAATGACTACGAGTACCTCCTCTTCGAGGACATGAAAGCCGCCGGTTTCGAGCCGGTCGAAGTCCGCAGCGGCTACAACGGTAACTCGATGGGCGCGTTCGTCGAGTTCCATGACGAACGAGTCGCCTTCTTCGTCAGGCAACTCATGCGAGGCAAGCACAGCCTCAGCTACCGCCTCCGCGCCGAGATCCCCGGCCAGTTCAGCGCCCTCCCCACCAAAGCCAGCGCGATGTACGCCCCGGAACTCAAAGCCAACAGCGACGAGATGAAGGTGAAGATCACGGACTGATGCACGATTTCTCCGAGGTGAAACACCGGTCCTCTGAGGTGAAACACCGGACACCAACGCATGATTCCTTCTTTTGAAGACAACGGTTACCTGCCGCCGGGACTGCATCCGGCAACCTTGGATGAGAT
>JAYUFF010000213.1:0-2468 GCA_043738825.1 Schlesneria sp. | reverse complement strand
GTGTCGATATCGACGCCGTCGATATCGACACGCCCTCGGACGAGGTGGTCGGTGCCATCGCGATGTCGGGCTTTTCGCGCGTGCCCGTGTGCGAGGGGACGATCGACCAGATCGTCGGCTTCGTCTATATCAAGGATGTGTTTCTCCAGCAGTATCTCGGTCGGCCCATCGACCTGCGGCGGCTGATTCGCCCACCGCTGTTCATCCCGAAGTCGGTCACGATCAGCCGGCTGCTCGAACTGTTTCAGGAGCACAAGACGCAGCTCGCCATCGTGCTGGACGAGTACGGCGGGACGCAGGGCATGGTCACGTTTGAAGACATCATGGAGATGCTCGTTGGCGAGATTCACGACGAGCTGCGGCACGAACGGGAATCGAAGCAGGACCGCGCGCAAGACATCGTCAAACGAGCCGACGGCAGCCTGCTGATCGACGGCACGGTGAACCTGCATCAATTGGAAGAGGCTCTGGAAATCAGCCGCTGGTCCGAACCGCCACCGCGCGGCATCGGCACGGTCTCGGGCCTCGTCCTGTCGCTGCTCAAGCGGCCACCACAAATCGGCGACGTGCTGACGTGGAACGACCTGCGCATCGAAGTCGTCGATATGGACGGCCCGAAGATTGACCGGTTGCTCATTCAGCCTATCGTCGATCCGCCCGCCCCGGACGTGGCCGCCGCTCCGTAGCACAGGCTGCCAGCTTGTGCGTCGTCGCCTTGAACAAGTCGCGTGCCCGCTCCCGCTTCAAGTGCTTTGTCACAGCTTGATCTTGGGGTAGCCACGCTCGCCAGAGCGTGGGTTCAATCCAGGGTCTCACCCACGTTCTGGCGAACGTGGCTACGACAACAACCCCCATTCTTAGCTCTGACAAAGCACTAGTCTGGAGCGGTCGGCACTTCATTGGAGTCGGGGGGCCAGACGCGATTCAGAACATCGGCGACAATTGCCTCGTCGCGAAACATCTCGGCAGCAATCTCACGCAACCGGCCCTTCGCGACCGCGTCCTTGTCGTAGAGTTCGTGCATCCGTCCGTAGAGGTCTTGCAGACGGGCGATGTAGACGTTGCGGCGGCTGACCAGTTCGTAAGTGAACTCGGCATCTTTGCGAGCCTTCATCTGAGCTGCGTGTTGGACTTCGGCGGCAACCTGCTCGGGATCGACTTCGCCTTCTGGACCGCCACGAAAACCATCGCCGATCTTGAAGACTGGCGGCAACTCGGAAGCCCTGACTGGCAGGTTGAACGGCAGCAATTCGCGATAGCCTTTCAAGTACCAGCGCGTCGCCTCGGCGCGGCGTGCGACAAAGTTCTTCGGCTCGGAATCGGCGACCTCCGCCGCGTTGCCGAGGTACATGAACAGCCAGCCCCGCTGAATCGGATCGCGTTCGTACTTGAGGGCCTCCTGCGCGTGACGAATCACGTCGGCCCCGTGGCCTCGAATGTCGCTCTGTCCGTACACATGAGCCGCCATCCAGTGAATGCGGCCTTTGTCCGCGGGCGCGGTGTACTTTGCGAGCAACTCGTTCGCCCGCTTCTCAACCTCATCCCACGGCGTTTTGTCGGCCGCTCGCAGCGCGTCGAGTTCGCGCAATTGCGCATCGAGCGGGGGAATCAACGCTTCGATGGGATCGGCCGACGTTCCGGTCAATTTCCTGTCGGGAGGGAACATTTCCTTGATCAGAGATTTGAGATCAAACATCCCGTCAATTTTCCATTCACGATCTTGCCACTTGAACCAGATGGGCAGACCTTCTTCCGCTTTGGTCGTGACCACCGCGTCGTGACCGTAGTAACCAAACGCATCGCCGTTGCCAGTCGATTGAATCCGCAGCTCTCCAAAATTGATCCGATCTTCTGGGATCGATTCTTCCGAGATTCGCTCGAACACGTCGCGGGTCTGTTCTCCGAACGTTGCACGGATCAACTCAGATGCGGTCGTTCGGCATTCCGTACGAGTCGATCGTCGCGTTTTGTGGATGAAGGCGCGCAGCTTGGGATGCAGTTCGGCGGAACTCAGTTTCAACATCGGGTACGTCGTTTCCAATAAGTCGAAGAGGCGTTTGAGTTCAGCGTCTTCTGGTTCGGCGACTTGTGTAAGCAGTACCAAGATGACGGTCTCATTGCGCGCGTCTTCCGTGAAACAGTCCGCGAAATTGTGCCACTGCCGAGCGGCATACGCCTGCTTTGCCCGCTGAAACGCGTCTTCAGGAGAGTCGTAGGGGTTCTTTGCCGATTGCGCGTTGTCTGCGGCGTCTCCATCTGCGGGGACTTCGCGACCCGCCGACACGTTCCTCGCCTTCCAATAATGAGCCAGCTCTGACGGGAGCGAAGCACCATCACCTTCACCTCTTCCCCAGGTCAGACCGTCACTATCTCGTTTGTTCCGAGTTCTCCAATGAAACCAATTCCCCTTCTTCCAAATCGTGACTTGGACCTTATCCAAGTGATCGCGCCAACCAAACAACCCAGGG
>JAYUFF010000212.1:0-2477 GCA_043738825.1 Schlesneria sp. | reverse complement strand
AATCAGCCGGAACGCGCTAGCGTCCGGTTCTAACCGTGGGCTGGCGCCCAGCGGCTGATGGACTCAACCCGAAATCTCAGGTGTGACACAGCACTAGGCATGGAGTGAGAGCGCATCCGGCCATTCTTTGCTCGCCGCGCACGTTCGAGTACGCTCGTTGCTCAATGCCAGCAACGGTGAGCGATCGGCAGTGAAGACGGTCCTCGCGTTGCATCCAATTTGGATGAAGAACCCACGCGATGACGATGAAAACAATCCTCTTTCTCTGCACGGGCAACTACTACCGCAGTCGGTTTGCCGAGATCCTGTTCAACTGGCACGCCGAACGACGCGGTTTGCCGTGGAAGGCGGAGTCGCGCGGACTGGCCCTCGACGTGTTCAACTTCGGTTCGATGTCGAGTTTCACCGAGGCCCGGCTGCAAAGTCGCGGCATCTCGCTGGAGGCTTACCAGCGGCTGCCGCTCGATGTCGCGACGGGAGATTTCGAGTCGGCCGATCACGTCGTGGCGGTCAAAGAGGCCGAGCACCGTCCGCTGATCCAGCGCCGGTTTCCCGATCAGCTCGAACGAGTCGAATTCTGGCAGGTGCATGACATCGACTGTGCGGGGCCAGAAGAAGCTCTCCCGCAACTCGAACGGCATGTGGACGAACTCGTGGAGCGGTTCCTGGTCGGTTGAAAAACGGCATGGCGGTCAGCGTGAAGTGTCTCGTTCCCATGCTCCAGCTTGGGAACGAGACACTTCAGTAACTAGAGGTCGGTGGCGACGACGCACACCTCTTGGCGATTGAACGCCAGTTGCCGGGCGCGCACGCGGCGATAGCCCCACGATCGGATTCGCTTGTGGAACAACGGGAGGTCGGCGGCTAGGGCCGGGTCGGTCAGCTTGAGGGTCAGCAGCAAGCCTTCGATCCGCGTTTCCGGTCGCGTCACGATCGCCTCCACCGTGTCGAGCGTGTCCTTGGGAGCGATGTTGGCATCCGCCGCCAGCCAGCGGAAATGTTGGAAGACGCGGCGTTCCACTCGATTCGCGCGCGACCGGATATGCGTGAAGCGCGGGTTGGCCAGCAGGATCGGATCCATCTCGGCGGGGTCGATGCCCGTCACGGCACAACCTCGCTCCAACAACGCCTGGCACGAGCCGCCCGGAGCACTACCGATCTCGACACAACGATCGCCCGACTGAATCGGCAACTCGGACCACAGCAATGACTCCGCCATCTTCAGGTACGTTCTCGAAACCATGTTCTCCGGCGAGTTCACGTCCGGCACGCCGCCCGGCCAACGAGTCTCCACGCCGTTCGCCCGATGCCAGCCAAACCACCATTCGTTCGGCTCGACGACGACGCAATCCAAAACTCGATCGTCAACTTGCGCGTCCTCATTCAGCGGTAACGACCAGGGCGTTCCCACATTCGGCTGGTGCTCCAGGATGAGCTCGCCAATCGCTTCCGCCAGTAGGCTGACTCCCGGTTCAAAATCGAAGTCGCCCGGCAATTCACGATCGCGCTGCCAGACATGCAGATGCTGGAACTGAGCCAGCACGTCCGCCGGATATCGCTCGACGCAGGCTCTCCAGAAGTCGCGAGCCACTTGATGCCCATCCGTCCCGACCGCCTTCCCCAGCGAGAAACCCCAGGTCCGAGCGAACGTGCAGTTCAATTCAAACTTGCGATCGCGAACGACTTCGTCGGGAATTTGAAACGTGACGAATCCTGGCCGCGAAAACGAAAACCGAAAGCTCGGATGCCGTCGGGCCACCTCGTGTTTGAGCGCCGCTTCGGACCCAACCTGGCAAACGACGAAGAGAAAATGGGACGACATCAAGGCGAGTATTCTCTGAAGTTGAAAGGCTCGTCTGTTCTGAATGCCCGGGCCGCTTCGGGGTCTCAACGACGAGAGACGGGCAGTGTATTGCAAACACCACCCAGACGAGCGGCAGGGCACTACGATGTTTTACAGGAAAGTCACCAGCCTGCGAGTCGAAGACGCGCAGAAGCAGCCCCTTTGGAGTGCGGCGGCTCGACGCCGCTTTGGATTGTCGCGGAGCGGCTGACCTCAATCGGGAACTTGTGGCACGTGGCCTGTGCCCCGTGGCGAACCCAAGACTTGGTAGCTCCGATCGAACTGGCCACAAGAACTATACCTCGCACGGCCACAACTGAGACGTTTAGCCCCGACGCCAACGGTGTGGGAGCGAAGGGGGCGGCCCGTCGATTGCGCCCACGCCGTTGGCGTTGGGGCTAAACGTGGAAACATCTCATTCATCGCCGCGCGAGGTATAACCGGATTACGAATCGACATCGTTGCCAGCGACGAGCAGGGTCAAGTCGTCCGCGAGTGGTTTGTCTCCGACAAATGTATGAACAGCCGCGAGAATCGCCGACTGCAGTTGCTCCAATGGAAGGTTTCCGTGCTGGACGATGAGTTGTTGGAGCCGCTCCTTTCCGAACATTTCCCCCGAGGGTGAGAACGCTTC
>JAYUFF010000211.1:0-6537 GCA_043738825.1 Schlesneria sp. | reverse complement strand
ACCAGTCGAGGCTTTGCGGAGATCGACTCAGGCACAGTTCCAACGCGCAGCGACCGACCAGCGGCTCCTGGTCGTCGAGGTACTGCTTCACGATCTCGGCGTTGAGTTTTTCCAGCGACGAGCGGCCGTAGGCCCAGATGGCTCGCGCCCGCACTTCGGGCGACTTGCTCTCAGTCAGCGTCTTCATCGAGACCTCGTCGAGTCCGTTAAACAGTTCGGCCAGCACCTCAATCGCACGGACGCGGTTCGCGGTTGGCTGCTGCTCGTCCAGCGCGGCTGGCTGAAACGGTGCCGCTCCCAACTCTTTGGCGAGCGGCACCCACGTCGCGCGGGACCAACTGCTCAGCGGTTGAGGCGCTTCGAGAACGGCGACGACTTTGTCCTCGAGTCGGCCAAGCACGGGAACCAACTTTGCCGATTGCAGCTTCGCCCCCAGCGTGTGTCGGATGCGATAGACGCCGCCGCGCGTGCCTCGTCCGCCGATGCTCACGTAGAGCGAACCGTCCGGCCCGACCTCGGCATCGGTCGGCGCGAAGCCGTTCTGCCCCGTGCCGCTCATGAACAGTTCCGGCTCGGTGGAGTACGTCTCGGCCGCCGGCTTGAGCGGCAGCAGATGCACGCGACCGTAGGTCCAGTCGAGCACGAACAACGCATCGCGGTACTTGTCGGGGAATTGCGTGTGCCGGTAGCAGACGACTCCCGTCGGCGAGCCGCGTCCGAACGAGGCGACGGTTGGCGGCATGTCGCTGTACCCGTCGGGCCGCATCCAACTCTTGCTGACCCAACCGTGATCGGCTCCCGTCAGCGAGTGCGAGACGCGCGTCGGCCGATACCACGGCAGCGAAACTTCCCGCTCCTCATCACTGTCGTAGGTGAACAAATCGCCCTGCCCGTTGAACGCGAAGTCGTAGGCGTTGCGGAGGCCGTGTGACAGAATCTCGCCCCCCGACAGATCGGGCTTCAGCCGGAAGATCACGCCCGCGCGCGGCTGCTTGATCGGCGAAGAGGCCAGCGTCGCATACTTGCCCGTGATCCCCGCCCCGTTCCCCGCGATGACGTACCACGAACCATCGGGACCGTGCTGGATCGAGTGAACGTCGTGCTCGCCCCCGGTCTTGGTCTTGAGGAAGACATCGGGCGGCCCGTCAGCCTGGTCGTCTCCATTCGCATCGCGATACCGCAGCAGACCGGCATCACCGACGCAGAGCAGCGACCGGCCGTGAAAGAACATTCCCTGAGCACCGTTCTTGGGTGAGTCCGAAAAGAGTTTGGCCTCGTCCGCCTTCCCGTCTCCATCGTGGTCGATCAGGATTTTGATGTAGCCCGCGCCCGCCACGACGACGCGCCCCTGCGAGTCGATCGTCATCGAATAGATGTCGTGAGCCAGTTCATCCCCGGCGAACTCGACAACCTCAAAGCCCTCGGGAACGCGAACGCCCAAATCGTCGGCAGCCAGTATGGAGCCGACCGATCCCAACGCGAGCCAACACCAACTCACCAAGCCTGCAAATCGCGAGGCCATCCATCCCGTGGAACTCTGCATGAGACATCCGTGATCGAGAGTCAGAAGCGCAGGTGACTCAAAGCCCGACACCGAGCCACCTCTCCATGAATCGCGGTCGAATCTTACTCGCCACTCACAACGCCGAGCAACGCCGAACCGCGCGTGAAGCAGGTTTGCAATCACACCGTGTCCACCGCGATTCAGGACCAGCGCCTTGTGGAATCCGTGCGGCTTGCGTTTCGTTTCTTCGCCGGTCGAGCAAACTTGGGAGCACTGATCGACGCTGATCTTCGCCGATTCGGATGAGTGAAGATTAGCAGCCCGTTGAAAACAGAAGCCTGAAGCGCAAGCGAAGGATTGTTGAGCCTAAATCGTCCGAGTTTTCGACATCCTTCGCTTGCGCTTCAGGCTTCTATTCCCTTTTCAACGGGCTGTTCGCGTTGATCAGTGTTCCGTCTTTCTGTCACCTTTCTCAGTTCAGTTTGGTTGCGGCTGAGCGAAGTGAAGCAGAGCTGTGAGAATGTGTGGCATGGACTTCCAAGACTCCATCAGACGATGGCCCGGACGGAGTGTGGATTCGACTTCGGCGCGGCCACGTCCCGACATCGGGCCTGAGTTTGTCTTTCCCCGACTCGACCGTCACACTGGCCCCGGCTCATTGACGAACAGGTCAGAGTCGATGACCTGTCCGCACGCACACACACATCGGCAACACGCTCCGTCGAGAGCTTCACATCTTGCCGCCCGAAGAATTCCACCACCGTTCGAGGGACAGCCGCCATGAAACCCCGGTCGATTCGCGACACGATCGCGCTGTGCCTGATCGTGTTCGGCTCCCTCGCCATCAGCGGCGGCCTGGGAACCTGGCTGGTGCGCGGCTTGATCCTCGAACGCGGCCCCGGTTTTCAGCTACCGGGAGCGGCGCGAGGATACTCTGGAGCAACGATCTGGAAGGGCGAACTCTGGTACATCAAGCACACACCGATGAAGCCCGGACAAGTTCCGCAATGCCACATCCATCGAAGGAACTTGGAGACGGGCCAAGATCATCGAGTCAATCTCGCGCTGACAGACTTCCCCGGCGGATTGGTGGCCACAGAGGACCGCTTGTGGATGATCGGCGCCGACGTTTACGAAACCGACGGCGAGTCCATCCAACGAACGGGGCTGGCGCTGCCTCACCCGCAGACCGGGCCTTCCGGTTCGCCGACACTCATCTGCAATTACTTCGTTCAGCATGGCGTGCTGTCGTCAGTCCGCGAGTTTCAGCCCGAGCGATACCGGTTGGTGTATCTGATTGAAGGCCAGTGGCTCGATGGCTTGGAGGTGATCCTGCCCGGATTGAATCGGGTGTGGGAGGACGATGAACACCGAAAGCGGAAAGTGCTGGCTCCCCGAACGTGTGTGATTCCTCCGGCGGCCTTTGCGACGCTCACTACTCCAACGTTGACCGTCGTACCGGATGGAGATCGCCTCCACCTCATTGTTTTGGACCTGTTTGCGGGATTCATGGCCTATCGCGACGGATTTGAATTTCCCGAAACGGCCCTCGACTCGACCAGTGCCCTAATGCCGGCGAACGCTCCCCCCGAAGCCAGCGGATGGGAATTCGTGGGCGAAAAGATATCCATCGCGTTTCAATCGGCAACCGTGCTCCGTGGCGTACCAGTGATTGTCACCGGCTATCAGGTCCATAAGAACGGCGTGTTTGAAGGAACCGTGTTCTGTCGCGGCTGGAAGCGGACCGCACGGGATCGTTTCGAGGTGGTCGGTGATGTTTACCCGAGTTTTTTTTCGCTTCCCGTCGTCGTTTCATCACCGAATCACGACGATTGTTATCTGTTGAGCCAACATTCCATGCAGGGAGCCGAGGTGTTTGCCATCGAGGAGTCCGGCCTGCGAAGCTTGCCGCACGATCTGCCCGGTGGTGAATGGCCGATGATCGTGTGGCTCATTCGATTGGGGATCGCCCTCGGAATCGCGTGGTTGCTGCACCTCGTCGTGATTGTCATCGGGATCGGTTGGTTCCTAACGCGACAAGATCGGGTGATCGCGTCCGGACATGGTGCGGCCATAGTCGGGTCCGTTCCGCGCCGCGCTGTGGCGCGCGGCGTCGATCTCGCACTGATCCTGTTGCCGTTGGCTTTGCATGTCGGCTCACTTGTGCGCTCGGCCGATCCGGTGGCCGTGTCGCATGAACTCTGGCAACAGGAGTCTTAGGTCAAGAGCATTCCTCACAACAACTGGCAGACCAACTACAACCTGCTGATCCGCAACAACTGGTTTAAGCTGGTGTCCGCCTATGCGGTGATGCAATGGTCGATCCTTGGCTCACTGGCCGTGTGGTTCGCGCTAGTTGCGATGGAAGGTGCCTACGGCGTGACGCCCGGAAAATGGTTGTGCGGCTTGCGGACAATGCGGACCACGTTGCGACCCTGCGGCTTTGCCCGAGCCATTCTTCGTGACGTGCTGCTCTGCGTGGACATCCCCTTTCTGTTGACACCGATTCCCGCCGTCCTCAGTTGCGCCGGATCGCCGCATCGCCAGCGGTGGGGCGACCGCGTGGCCGACACCGTGGTCGTGGAGGCTCGTTCAATTCACGCTCTTTCGGCGCACGATGCCGTCGTTCCGCAAGGGGCGTGCATTCCACTCGCACGGCTCCGTCCAGTTTGAAGTTGCAAAGAATGTAGGCCCACCAGCAATTCTCGAAGATTCCTCATGGTGGGCCGGCGCTCGAAGCGAGCTTGTCCCACCCTACTTTGAATCGGGGAAGAGCCGTGATTCCGCCCGGCCATGAGTTCGATTGACCGCATCGACAAGCAAGTCCATGCTCGTCACCAAGGGGCCATCCTGCGTGAGAAGGTCGCGCCCAAGGATCAGATCCCCGACACGGGGCTGTTGTCGTGGTCGGTCCCCGGCTGCGTCGATGGGTGGGAAGAGTTGCGGTCTCGGTTCGGGACCAAGCCGCTGCGCGAGTTGCTTCAGCCGAGCATCGACACCGCCGAGCAGGGCTTTCCCGTCACTGAGATCATCGGCAGCGGCTGGCAAGGCTCGGTGAAGAGTCTCTCGGCATGGCCCGACTCGGCGCGCGTCTATTTGAAGGAGGGCCGTGCCCCGCAAATCGGTGAGGTCATGACGCTGCCCGAATTGGCGGCCACGTACCGCGCGATCGCCTCTGAGGGACGAGACATCTTCTACAAGGGCCGCATCGCGCAGGAGATCGTTTCGTTCAGCGAGAAGCACGGCGGCTACTTCAGTCTGCGCGACTTTGCCGAACATACCAGCGACTGGATCGAACCGGTCTCGACCACGTATCGCGGGTACACCGTTTGGGAATTGCCGCCGAACGGGCAGGGGATCGCCGCGTTGCAGATGCTCAACATTCTCGAAGGCTTCGACCTGAAGTCGCTCGGGCCGAAGAGTGCCGAGTACGTGCATCTGTTTGCCGAGGCGAAGAAACTCGCATTCGCCGACCGCGCGAAGTTCTACGCCGATCCCGCATTCGCCAAGCTACCAGTGACCGAGTTGATCTCGAAGGAGTACGCCGCGAAGCAACGAGCGAGGATCGACCTCACCAAGGCGGCGGTCAACGTCGCGTCGGGCGATCCGAAACTGGAGCATGGCGACACGATCTATCTCACGGTCGTCGATAAGGACCGCAACTGCAGCTCGCTGATTCAGAGTCTCTATTTCGGATTCGGCTCGCAGGTCGTGCCGGGTCGAGTCGGCTTCGCGATCCAGAATCGAGGGCAACTGTTCTCGCTCGACGATCACCATCTGAACCGCTTCGAGCCGCACAAGCGGCCCTTTCACACGATCATCCCGGCAATGGTCACGAAGGACGGCAAGCCGTGGTTCTGCTTCGGCGTGATGGGAGGCGACATGCAGCCGCAGGGGCATGTGCAGGTACTCATCAACATGATCGACTTCGGCATGAACCCGCAGATGGCGGGCGACGCAAGCCGTCTTCGCCACGGAGGCTCGGCCACGCCGACGAGTCTTCCCGAAGAGCCTCACGGCGGAACCGTTTTCCTGGAAAGCGGCTTTCCTCCCGAGACGCTCACCAAGCTGGAGGCACTTGGCCACAAACTCGGCAAGGCGACGGGATCGTATGGGGGCTATCAGGGCATCTTGATCGACCACGAGCACGGTACGCTGCTCGGCGCGACCGACCCTCGCAAAGATGGAGCGGCAGTCGGGTACTGAGAAGCCGTGGAGAACAACGCCACGACTCCTGAGGAACACACTACTGTAGTCCCGTCGCTCCGCCGACGGGACGTGTGCATTGAGCCGGCATCATCTTTTGTGAAAGGCGAGTCGACACGCGCGTCCCGTCGGCGGAGCGACGGGACTACAGCCGGTTTCACGCATCGCTCGATGGGGATTCGGGTGGGAGAGCCTCATCGTGCGTCACGACCTCAAGCGGATGCTTGGCTCGGTAGCGAACGATGAAGGGATAGATCAGCGGGCCGGTGGCCATCATGCACAGTGGCACGCCGAGGACTTTCCAGAAATCACCATCCAAGATTTGAAACGTCAGGTTGGCGGCGATGCACATCACAGGCAGGCAAGCCAGCATGATCGCCACCGGCCAGCCGCCGGGGACGCGAAACGGTCGATGCAGGTTTGGCTCGCGCCACCGCAGCACCAGGAACGACATCAGCTCCATCGAGACTTTGCCGGTGTAGAGCGTCACGTCGGCCTTGGCGACCTCTTCAAAGTCGTTGAAGATCATCACGATGATGGAATAGATCACGCCGCACACCAACAGTGAAACGGTCGGTGCCCCGCGAGCGTTCTCGTACATCATGGCCTTTGGCAGGAAGCCGTCGCGCGCCATGACGAACGGGACGCGGCTGTAGACCAAAACCAACCCCGAATACAAACCGATTCCCGCCACCATTCCCATCGCGCTGACCGCGTAACCCAACCATGAGCCAACCAACTGCTCGGCGACAATGCTCCAGGCACCGGTCGTCCATTCGACCCCTTGGCTGCCGAAAAACAACAGGCCGATCAGCGCCGGCAGACCA
>JAYUFF010000210.1:0-2481 GCA_043738825.1 Schlesneria sp. | reverse complement strand
TCCGATGATCGCTCGAATCAGGTGGAAGCGCAGCACTTCGAGGTGCTCGCCAAACGTCATCGCGGTGTCGTCGAACAGGTCTTTGTTGGTAGCCATTGATCTCTCCAGTCGTTCGGGCCGCGCATCTTGAAGACAGAACAGCGCGGACGCAAGCCGGGGGCGAAGTCATTAGAAGTCGAGGGCCGCAATTCAGTCGGGTCGCAAGGAGTGCATCGACTTTGCGGTATCCACTCGACGTGCCCCGGCTAAAAGGTCAGGGTGAGAGAGCGGTGGCGTTATTCTAGGCCGCTTCAAATCGCTGTCCAGCGTACTCGCCGTGTGAGGCTCGCGCGACGAATCGTTGTGTGTGAGCAGATTGAGCATTGGCGAAGCAGGGCCTAAGCGACCAATTCGCCGCAGCCGGTGCAACCCCGGCTGGAGCTGCCGCAGGGACTGCTGGCTGTGGTTGCATTTCAACAGGTGCTCCGGCTGGTGGAACTTGTTGTTTCTGTGGATACACATTCAAGGCTGCGCCTGAAAGATTGATTGCAACAGCTATGAAAACAACGACGACGTACGCGGCGACGGAAAACCAATACTGAAGCACACATTTCCGAGTTTCCTGCCAGTATTTCACCCCACCGATAATCTCGCCAATCAAGGGGATGATTGAAACAATTCCCAAACCAATGCTCTCCTTGAAAATCGCCACAACCACCATAATGTGGGATCCAAGCCCAACGAGACGAACTCCCATCGCCACACCACCTAAGACTCCGAGAGCCGATCCCAAGTCGGTGAGCGACCCAACAACCAAGCCGAACGCCCCCCCGATTATAATCCCCATCAGCACAACGACGAGGCTATCCACGACAACCTGTTGGTTTGTCTTCGGCTTCTCCTCCTCGTCCTCGTCGCGCTTCTCCTTCGCGACGTACTTGTACTCCTTCCTCTTGTCGATCATGCCCAGCCGGGTCTTGTTGAAGTATGTGAACTGCCCGTTGATGCGCATGTTGAACATGCCAATGAAGCCGATCGGCAACGCCATCACCAGCAGGATGATGGCCGGGCCGATCAGGGGCTTCAGGTCCACGTCCTGAATCGTACCGATCGTATTGGGATCCGCTGGGGGTGGCGCGTTCTTTCCCTTGGGGGCGTTCTCGGCGGCGAGGCGGTCGCGGCTAGTCTTGGCGTTCGATTCCATCGTCGCCACGATGTTGTTGATGTCGTTGCCCCAGACACCTCCGATGACGGCCGCCCCAGTGGTGAGCGGCAGCGTCGTGAGCAACAACCACATCATCCAAACCGTCAGCGGCGCGATGGTCTTCATCCACGTCGGCACAATCTTCCAGATCATCCAACCGGGAAGTGAGATGGGCATGGCCATGTGCGACATGCAGACCGGCAGCATCCACAGTGCGGGGATCGCGCCGATCCCGGCGCAGACGCCGTAAACCCACGGTGGACTGCCGGAAAAATTGACGAGGTAGTAGCCGATCCCCAGCGGCACGATCATCAGCGGCAGAGCGATGGCAACACTCCACGCCAGGAACATCAGTCCCATCGCGCTGGCCAGGAAGAAGTCGAAGTTGAACCGCTTGAACTTGTCTTTCCGTTCGAGCGTCAGTTGGATGATCTCGATGTCGAGCAACCAGAGCCAACCTGGAATCACCATGATCGCCACCGTGAAGCAGAGCGCGAAGAAGGCTCGCGGCGGCCAGGCCGAGATCCACAGGTACATGAAGGCGCAGAACATCGAGATCAGCAGGCACACGGCCACGTAGGCGTCGGTTCGCCAGGCGAGCTTCTGGTTTTTGACCACGAACCTCCACGCACTCTTGGCCAGTCCCGGATAAAAGTCGGCCGGGTCCGGACCGCGCATGGCCTTCTTTTGGGCCTTCTTGCCCAAGCCTCCCGCCTCAGTGTCATAACCGCACTGCGGGCACTCCGTTTCCTCCTCGTCCTGATACTGCATGTCGAAGCCGCACTTGAAGCAGATGCGCGCGTTCGTGTCCTCCGCCTTCCGCAAGTCGAATGACGCGAGGGCGTCTTCCGAATCGACCGGCTTCGTGGGCTTGGAGGCGGGCTTCTTCTTGGCCTTGTCGGTGCCAGCAGCCTTGCCGGGAACCTTCATCGCGCCCGAGTTGCTGTCTTCGTCGGGAACGGCGATGCGCTCCTGACAGCCGGGGCATTTGACGGCCTTGCCGCGCGCGGCGTCGGGAACGGTCAGAACCTTGTCGCAGCTCGTGCAGCGAACTTTGACGGGCATCGCGGTGGCCTTCGACAGGGAAATGCCGCACCCGGTCGTCCCGAGACGACTCAAATCGACTGACCGGTGGAGCAGCGGAAGAATGAACGAGAACGATCGAGACGGCGGGAGTCTACGGTTGGACGTGGCGTTCTCGCAACGCAGACAGACCGGGGGATATCCCTCACGCAGCCGAAGTTGAGTCGTTTAACCGCGTGGGCATCGCCCCGCGCGTTTTGAGTGTGAATCGCCGC
>JAYUFF010000209.1:0-2484 GCA_043738825.1 Schlesneria sp. | reverse complement strand
GAGCCTCGACGTGGCCGTGAGATTGGGAAACCGCCTTCACGTCCTCGCACGGCCACGTCGAAGCTCCGTGACCGTGGCACTCCCCTTTGAAACAGGCGATGGCCCTGTAGTTCATTCTCGGTGGGTTGCGTGACACCGAACTACTCGATGCAGAGCAGACCCAAGTCGATGAGCTTTGCACGGCATTCGTCTCGTTCGCGACAGCGGGTCAGTTCCCGCCACGTCTCGTCTTGGGCGGCCATGAAGTCGGCATCGTGATAAGGCGGTGCCTTGCCGGTCTCGGCGGCCCGCGCGGTGAGACGGCGAATCACTCCCTGCTCAAGTCGACTGAGCGTTCCGCCACCGAGACGATAGTCCTCGAAGGCTTCCCACACGACAGGGAACAGCGGGCGAACGATCTCGCGGCCGATCGTGGTGGCGTAGAGTCGAATCTCCTCCTGCGCATGAGCATCCATCCTCAGCGCCAGGAAATGGAGCAGATTGTGGAGATCAATCTTCCAGTAGGCTTCCGTGTACGTGGCGAGCGGCAGATCTTTGCGAGCCTGCTCCCGCGCGACACCGGCCGCGAGACGGGCGTCATAAATTCGGCGAGCCTCTTCGTGCAGATGCCGTTCGTCCCCGGAAAGCTGCTCACCGAGATCGGTTGGCAGTGCCAAACCGCTTCCCTGCCGGTTCTGATCGGCCTGCGATCGCCAGGCATCGGCGGGCGTGGTCTGCGCCGAATCGATTGCCACCGAGTACCGCGTGCTGTACTCGTTCACGCTCGCCATGCGATGCCGAATCCACTGCCGCCAGCAGTCCATCGGCACGCGGACCAGAATCTTGATCTCGGCCATCTCGAAGGGTGTCGTGTGCCTGTGCCGCAGGAGATAACGAATCAGCGTGCGATCGTCCGAGACCTTCTTCGTCCCCTCCCCGTAGCTGACTCGCGCCGCCTGCACGACAGAGGAGTCGTCTCCCATGACATCGACCAGGCAGACAAAGCCATCGTCCAACACGGGCAGCTTCTTCCAGCGAAGCTGTTCCACGATCTCGGAGTTCGCAAGCATCAGCAGCGGTCCCTGAAACAAAGAGTTTTTCGTGTCGCCTCAGCCAGTGCCAAGCGAGCGGACGAAGTTACCTTCGCCCCTTGTCCAAGTCCACCACGCTCCCTCAGTTCTTGCGGAACCGATCAAGGTTCGGGCCACTCACAATTCGACCGGCGGCGAGAAGATGCCTGTCACTTAATCCTGTCAGGCATCAGGCAGCACGATATCTGTTGTCTCTGGGCGAACCCAGCGGGGGTACTCGCGCGAAATGTCGATGCAGCCACCCTCCGCGTAAACACCGGCGGGATCGTAAAGCCGTTCCATTTTCTGAAGGATTTGCGCGACCTCCTCCGGGTTTTTGAGCGTGGCTTGGACCCGAGCTTCGACGACGGCTTCATCGACTCGCAACTCGCCCTCGTCGTCTTGAAAGGTGGCGTTCCGCCAATGGAACATCTCCAGGCACTTGGTGGTCAAACTGAACGTCTTGTCCCGTTTCCAGAAATTCGTGAACAGGCAATCGCCAAGGTAGAACACCCACGATCCCTCATAGCCCGACGCATCCGACGAATGGCTGTCGGGGTTGCGAAACCAGGTTCGATCGCCGGGGACAAAGTAGCGGAGCGGCAGCGGCTGAGTCCGCGAACCGTATTCCCGACAGAAGACGCGATGAAATTCCCCCGACTTGATCGCGCGGGTCTCCGCCTGCCGTTGAAGTTTGGCGAGCAGTTCCGGATTGCACAGCGAGGCTTCTTGGGCGACGGCCAGCGCGATGACGTACTCGGTCGCGCGGTAGCAGGAAAATGAGTAGAGGCAACCGCTGTGATCCGGTTGAGTCGCCTTCCGCAACGCCTCGACCAAGGGCATTCCCGGCAGGACGACAAATCCCTGATCCTTTGAATAGCCCCAGTAATCGGCAGGGCGTTCCGCTTCGGCCGTGGCGAAGGCCAGCGCCGTTTTCCGCGCGGCCTCGACGATATTCTTTCGGATGCGAACCGCTGATGTGAGTTCAGCAAAACTTGGAAGCTGGAAAGGAATGGGGCAGAGCATCATGGCCAGCAGGATTTCTCGCTCCAGATCGCTGGAATTGCCCAGCGGATCGAGATTCAGTTTTTTGCAAAGCTGCGTCGTGTCGCAGCCGGGTGCAATGTCGTTCGCAAACTCTTCGCGAAGTTGAAACTCGACAACGGGCGAGCTGGCGGACGTGTCGCCTAATGTCTGCACGTACTGATCGATGCCAAGCTCGCGGAGTCGATTCCAAAAGTTCAGTCGCGCCTCCTCCGCGTCTGCATCCGTGGCCCCGTGGACTCGGATCCCGCGTCCGCTCGCCGGGAGTTGATCCTCCGCACAATTCATCAGATCGAGTCCTTTCCAATGCCGGTTCCTTCGCGTGTCGGGCTGACACGGGAGCGTTTTTGAGGGAGAAACTCTATTTCGTGGAATCGGCCGAGAGTGTGGC
>JAYUFF010000208.1:0-2485 GCA_043738825.1 Schlesneria sp. | reverse complement strand
CTTTTGATTTCCGCCGCCAATTGCGGCGGCGAGAGCTGTCCCGATGCGAGGTCCAGTGTCGAGTGGTAGATCCCCTTGCTCATCGCGCCGGTGTACGTTCCGAAGTAGACGCGAAACTTTGGGGGCGCGGCAGCGTCCGCCGCTCGGCATGAGTTGGCCGAGTTCAAACCGACGGCAATCAAACCCAGCAACGCAACGGCAGGAATTCGCATGAGGCATCCAATTCACGAAGAGACGCACGGAAGGGACGGGCGGCATTTCAGCCGCCGCTGCGTCAAGACGATAGGCCGACAAATCGCACGCGCCAAGCATTGCGCTCCGACCGGACGCTGATTCAATGCAACGGGCCGGACGAAATCGTCCGGCCCTGTCTCCCCGTTGTGGCTCGCGCGCGGTTCCTACTGCCGCTTGAAGCCGTAGTCCTCGTTGGCCCGGTCGAAATCGAAGGCCGTCAGGTTGGCTCGGAACTTCACGTCGGTGTAGGTGTACTGCTCGATCATCGTCGCCGTGTCCAACGCCTCGCCGACGGCGGTGACGTTGTCTGTCGGCCAGCCGAAGTTCTTGATGAACAACGGAACCGACCACTCCTGGTCGATCAGCATGATCGACTTGCGATACTCCCGCGAAGAGGCGGCATCGCGGTACTCGGTCACGAAGCACAGGCAATCGCGTCCGCCGATCGACTGATTTTCGGTTTGCTCGCAGCGGGTGAAGTTTTTCGCCACCAGATCCGTCCGGTGAAATTCGACGATCTTGCTCGCCAGATTGAGCATGCCAATCTCGGTGATCGGATGTCGGGCCTCGGCCATCGCCAGCAAACTGTCCGGCTCCATCGAAATCGCCGGCAGTCGAGCCTTCCAACCGCCGACATGGACCAGCATGTTGCCGCCGTTGATCCCTTCGCCGTAAATCACTTCCCGACCGGTGTCGTAGTCCATCCACTTCAAGTAGACGCTGAACGGCTTGTGAGACAGCTTGAGCAGCATCGTCTGCTCGTCGAGCAACTCGCCACTCACGACCTCCTGCTTGCAGAACTGTGCCGTGTAGTGGGGAGTCTGCTTCAGGAAGGCGATCCCCTTGTCCAGCAGCTCGATCTTTTTGAGAAACGTTCGTTCGGTGCGCTGTTCGGGCGTCAGGTGCTCGTCGTGGGGCGGTATTTCGAGATTGCGAATGGCCACCAACACCGGGACCGACTTCGTCGCGACAAACCTCGTGGTGTCCGCCCCGGCCGGTCGCGGAGGACTTTCCAGTTGCAGGAACAGGACCGCTCCGATGGCGATGGCGATGGCCGTGCCGTTGGCTTTGTGTTGGTGGTCGAGGGCCGTCAGATGTCGGAACAGAAATCTCATGCGGCGCTTTCCTGCGATGTGGCTCTTCCGAGTGCGGGCGAACTGCGGACGAAAGAGAAAGATGAGACGAATGGCCTTTCGCCGGGACGCCACCACCGCAGAGGGTGCGATCGACCCGCATTGCCACTCATCAAGAGACTCGACCCGGAAGAGAATCGGCCACTGTTGCCGACACCGGTGAAGAGTTTTTTTTCAATCGTCGCGGAGCGTACTGCGGTCAAATCAGCACTTCTCGGCGCTCCAGGATCATCTCGCCAGCCTTCACCAACCCGCAGTCCGCGACGGCAAGAGAGCCTTCGCGTATCCCCGGCCATCCTTGCGCAACCGGCACACATTCCTGATCCCTCACGCGGTCATGAATGAGAGGTTTTACGTTTAGCCCCAACGCCATCGGCGTGGGCGCGAATGTGGGCACCGCGTTGATCGCTCCCACGCCGATGGCGTTGGGGCTAAACGTCTCACTTGAGGCCGCGTGAGGTATAACTTTAGGTAGCCACGGTCGCCAGACCGTGGGATTTTGTGGTCACGGTGCGATCCCCACGCTCTGGCGAGCGTGGCTACGAATCTAAAGTGAGTGCCATTCCCGCATGAGGTATTGCGTTGTTAGCCGGACTTCGAGACGGTTGACGGCGTTGAATGGAACGCATTGGGTCATGTGTCCCGGCAGACCTCCGGGACCTCGCAGACTCGACCCGTCCGACAATGAAACGGGTTTGGCATGGGCCTCACGCCAGGTCGCCCGCTTCCAGCACCGCGATGTCGGGCAGGTGACGATAGTCGTCGTCGTAGTCCAGGCCGTAGCCGACGACGAAGGCGTTCGGAATCGGGAAGCCGAAATAGTCCGGTGTGACCTCAACTTCGCTGCGGCCCTGTTTCCAAAGCAGCACGGCCGTGCGCAGGCTGGCCGGGTAATGCCGCTGCAATTCGCCGAGGACTCGCACCATCGTCCGTCCCGTGTCGAAGATGTCATCGACCAGCAGCACGTCTCGCCCAGCAATGTCGGGCATCAGGCTCAGGCCGACGGACAGCGATCCCGGCTCGGTCGTCGGCCCGCCGTAGCTGGAGGCTTGGACGAAGCCGACTCGGTGCGGCACCTGCACGGAACGCATCAGGTCCGCCACGAGAATCACGCTGCC
>JAYUFF010000207.1:0-2489 GCA_043738825.1 Schlesneria sp. | reverse complement strand
GAGAACGTGAAGGCTGTTTCCCACTCTCACGGCCACGTCGAAGCTCCGTGACCGTGGCACCCAATTACCCAGATTCAACAAGGCGATGGCCCAGGCTGTTCGGGGGCGCGCCTTGCAATCGGAGGCGACGTTGGCAAGGCTGCGATCCGCCAAGCTCCGTCCACCGTCGATGATCCGAGAACCCGCGTGACCCCTCCCCGCCAGACGAGCCTCTTCTCCGAAGCCGATCTGCCGCCGAACCCGCTCGCGTGGGAACTGGCGGCCGAATCGGATCGTCTGCTGGCCGAGGTCGTCATCAACCGACCGCTCACCACCGTCTATCACTATCTCGTGCCGAATGACCTGCGCGAGCTGATCGGTCCCGGCCGGCGTGTTCAGGTTCCGTTCGGTCGAGGCAACCAGTCGATCAACGGTTTTTGCGTCGGCCTCTCCACGCAGATTCCGACAGGCAAGGCGCTCAAGTCGGTGACGGCCGTACTCGATCGAGAAGCTCTGCTCGACGCGCGGATGCTCGAACTGACGCACTGGATCGCGGATCGTTATCTCTGCGGCTGGGGCCAGGTCTTGGAGAGCATCATCCCGGCGGGAGTGAAGTCCAAGGCCGGCTCGCGCGAGGTGACGTTCTTTGCGCTCAGCCCCGAGTTGCGCGAGAAGCTCTTCGGCCTTGTCCCCTCGCCCCCGTCTGTCTTTCCCTCAACGAATACAGCGGGGGAGAGGGCTAGTGTGAGGGGATTCGAGGAAGGTATCACGCCCGACTCAGCAACAGCCTCTTCCTCTGACTCTCAACCCTCAACCCTCAACCCTCAACCAGAAGAAACCCCTCACCCTAACCCTCTCCCCTCCAGGGCGAGGGGCGAGGGGACAGGAAAAGAAAAGCCCCTCACCCTAACCCTCTCCCCGCAAAGCCGGGGCGAGGGGACCGGAGTTGCGGCACAACTTGCGGCGCTCAAGCTCCCCGCGAAACAGCGGGCGGTGATCGAGGCCCTCGTCGCGGCGGGACGGCCGATGCGCGTGGACGAACTGTCCGAGGCGGCTCAATGCGGCGTCGTTCCCATTCACGGACTGCGCGACAAAGGGTTGATCGTCTCACTCCGAGAGCGAGTTCAGTCCATCCCCTTTATGCCCGTGCCGGAGCCTCATCGCGAGATCACGCTCAACCCCGATCAGCAGCGCGCGGTGGACACGATCCTCGCCACCGTTCGTGCGGCCGAGCATCGCACGCTGCTGCTGCACGGTGTCACGGGAAGCGGCAAGACCGAGGTCTACATCCGCGCCATCGAAGAGATCGTCAGCTACGGCCGCCAGGCGATCGTGCTCGTTCCCGAGATTAGCCTGACGCCGCAGACGATCCGTCGCTTCGCGAGCCGCTTCCCGTCGGTGGCCGTGTTGCACAGTCACCTCACCGATGCCGAGCGGCACGGCCATTGGAAGCAGATCGCCAGCGGAGCCGTGCAGGTTGTCGTCGGGGCGCGCAGCGCGGTCTTCGCGCCGACGCCGCATCTCGGGCTGATCGTGATCGACGAGGAGCACGAAACCAGTTTCAAGCAGGACAGCACGCCCCGCTATCACGCGCGGGAGGTCGCACGCCGGCGCGCCGAACTTGAACGAGTCCCGCTGATTCTCGGCACGGCCACGCCGACGCTCGAATCGTTTTTGAAGGTGCTGCGTAAGGAGGACGTGCTGATCTCGATGCCGAAGCGCGTCGAGCGTCTGCCGCTACCCCCCGTCGTCGTCGTCGATATTCGCAACGACCCCGCCATTCAAAAGGGATCGGCCATCGGACGGGCACTCTTCACCTCCATGCAGACTGCACTGAAGGGAGGCGGGCAGATTATTCTGTTCCTCAACGTGCGCGGCTACTCGCCCGTGCTCTGGTGTCGCGGATGTGGTGAGGGAGTGAAATGCCCGGACTGCGACATCACGCTCACGTATCACAAGGAACGAGCGGTGGCCCTTTGCCACAGTTGTGATCGCTCTGCACCGTTGCCGTCTGTCTGTCCGAAGTGTGGCAAGCCGGGGTTGCTCAATCTGGGAATCGGCACCGAGCGGCTGGAGGCCGAAGTTCGCACTCGCTTCCCCGACGTGAAGTGTCTGCGCATGGACAGCGACACGATGAGTCAGCGCGGCAGCCACGATGTGGCTCTCGAAAAGTTCCGCCACGGCGAGGTGCAGATTCTGCTCGGCACGCAGATGATCGCGAAGGGCCTCGATTTTCCGAACGTCACGCTGGTGGGAGTCATCGACGCCGACACGCTGCTCCATCAGCCCGACATTCGTTCGATGGAGCGGACGTTTCAACTGATCGCTCAAGTGGCGGGCCGTACCGGGCGCAGCGCGAAGGGTGGCCGAGTCCTCGTGCAGACATCCTCGCCCGAGCAACCGGCCATCCTGTACGCGGCGGCTCACGACTTCATCGGCTTCGCCACCGATGAGCTTCGTCACCGCAAGGCTCTGAACGTCCCACCGTTCTCGAACCTCGGTCGCGTCAT
>JAYUFF010000206.1:0-2490 GCA_043738825.1 Schlesneria sp. | reverse complement strand
GAGGGCTTCTCCGTCATCGAATGCTCGGCCCTCGCTTGCGCGTCGGGCTAGTTTTGAAATGCGCTCTTGCCAAATGCGCCGGGGTTCACGCACCGATCGAGTACTTCCCCAGCACCACCGTCACGTTGTCTTTGCCACCCCCGTTCAAGGCGGCATCGATCAGCTCCTGACATCGCGTTTGAGGGGCCGACGAGTGAGCGAGAATGCTGGCGATGTCCGCATCGCTGACCATGTCCGTCAGACCATCGGAACAGAGCAGCAGTTGATCTCCATCCTCCATCACCACGTGAGTTGTCTGGACCTCGACCTTGTCGTAGTTCCCCCCGAGGCAACTGACCAGCGTGTTCTGAAACCGCTTGGCCGCCTCATCCACCGTCGCGATGAGTCCGAGTGAGGCCATCAACTCGGCCAGCGTCTGATCCTTTGTCAGCCGATGCAGCTTCCCCCGTCGAGACAGATACGCTCGCGAATCACCGACATGCACGATGAAGGCATCCAACCCCACCGTCAGCGCACCTGTCAGCGTGGTCCCCATCCCTTTGTAACTCGCGTTGTCTCCGGCTTCTTCCTTGAGACGGCGATGAATGAGCTGCATGTAGACGTTCATCCCCTCTTCCAACTCGGCAATCTCCGCCTCGGACAGTTTGAAGTTCCATTTGAACGCCGTCCCCGTCAGTTCCCAACCCGTGCGCAGCGCGAGCATGCTCGCCAGTTCGCCGAAGGCCGCTCCACCCACTCCGTCCGCGACCGCGAAGACATACGCTTCGTCCTTGCGGATTGAGTAGGAATTGGCCGGCAGGTTGGTCAGCAACACATCCCGCGATCGATGCCGTCGCACGACCGAATAGTGGTCCTCGTTGTTCGACCGCACCAGCCCGCAATGCGACAGCGCCCCGAACTCGACCCGCACGGGAACGGTCTCCGTCCCGAAATACTTCGCCGCCAGCTCATCCAAACTCGGCTCCGTCGGCCGGTCCAGATGAGTGTCCTCGATCTGTGAAGTTGTCACGGCCACACCTTTGTCGAAACAGAAGAGAAATGCACCTGAGTCACCGAACGGGGCGATGCCGGAAACTCTACCGACCAAGGTTGAGGGCGACCATCGTGGCCATGAGAAACGCCAGGGCCATCGCCTTTCAAAGTAGGGTGGGACGAGTCTTCGACGGCCCACCATTTCACTGGCTTGCCAACTCCTTCAGCGCCGTGCGTTGCACCTTGCCGGTCAGTCCTCGCGGGAACTCGGTGAGAAACGTGATCTGCTCGGGGATCTTGTAGTCGGCGATCTTCTGAGCGGCGAATTGACGCAGTTCTTGCTCAGACGCGGCAGTGCCGCTCTTCAGCACCACGAAGGCTGCGACGGTCTCCCCATAGGTCGGATGCGGAACGCCCACGACGGCCACTTCGTGGACGGCGGGATGCTGGGCGATGGCCGCCTCGACCTCCAGCGGTGAGATGTTCGAGCCGCCTCGGATGATGATCTCCTTGCTGCGACCGACGAACCAGTAGTAGCCGGCGTCGTCCCGGCGGCCGAGGTCGCCAGTGTGAAACCATCCTTCGCGCAGCACAGCCGCCGTCGCTTCGGGGTCTTCCCAGTAGCCGATCGTGAGGCCGTCGCTTTGCACCAAAATCTCACCCACCTCACCATCGGACACGTCCTGCCCGGCGTCGTTGACCAACCGCAGACTCATCCCTCCCGAAGGCATGCCGATCGAACCGACTCGATTCTCGATGCCGGGCCGATTGAGAGCGTAGGGGATCACCTCGGTCATGCCGCAGCCTTCATACAGCTCCACGCCGAGCACGGCATAGACGGTCGCATTCAACCGTCGAGAGACCGCATCGCCTCCGGCCAGGCAGTACCGCAGCGAGCTCAGGTCGGCCGATTCACCGAGGGGTTGGCGAGTCACCGCATCGAACATCACCGGCAGTCCGTAGAGGTGCGTCACCTGATGCCGGGCGATCAATCCGAACACGCGTTCCGCATCAAAACTCGGCGAGGCCACCACCGTCGCACCGACACTCAGCGGCGACAACAGTTGCAGAGTGAATCCAAAAATGTGGCTCATCGAGAGCATGCCGAACACCACGTCATCCGCCTTCAGACCAATGGTCGCGACGTAATTGCGCACGGTGCCGGCCAGACTGCGATGTGTGTGAGTCACCCCCTTGGGCCGGGCGGTCGTCCCCGAGGTGTAGAGGATCGCGGCGGCATCGTCGGGACTCAGCGCCGGCCACTCCGCGTGAGCCGACTCCGCCGGGATCAGGCTCTCAAACGCTTCGCACCCCGGCGGCGGATTCGCGCCGACCACGAAGAGCGACTCCACCTGAGTCACGTCGGGCCGCACGGGTTCGAGATTGGCGTACAAGTCCGCATGGACCACGACCAGCCGCGCGCGGCAATGGTTCAGGATGTAGGCCAGCTCCGCTCCTTTCAGACGCACGTTCATCGGCACGGCGATCGCGCCGAGCTTCAGACAGGCCAGATTCAAG
>JAYUFF010000205.1:0-6565 GCA_043738825.1 Schlesneria sp. | reverse complement strand
GGCCCTGCTGCGACGTGTAGACGGTGCCGAGGATCGTGAAGACGTGCTCGTTCGTCGTGAAGAACGTAACCGAGCGGCGGTAGACCTGATCCTTCACGTCGTGAGTCTGCTTGAGCTTCGTCACCAGAGTCTCGCCCACGTCGTAGCCGATGCTCAGGTTTTCGGCGACATCCTTGAGGAGTTGGTACGTGCGGTCTTCCTTCTCGTAGCCGATCTTGGCTTCGTCGCGAACGAGTTCCAGTCTGGAACGTGCTCCCTGCTCGGCACTTGCCGCAGCGGTGACGTCTTGCTGTGCCTTGGAGAACGCCGCCTTGGCCGCCTCCAACGTGGGGGCGTGCGTCTCGATGAGTTCGCGCGACAGGATTTCGGCCTCCTTCAGCGCGAAGCGGAAGTCGATGTAGCCGTCCATGATCGCCTGCTCACGGTCGAGCTGGTTCCTGGTGTCAGAGGCCACGTCCTTGTAGAGGTCCATGATCTTCTCGAACCGCGCGCTGGGTGTGCCCCGCTGCAGTCGCATCCACAGGTTCTGTGCCCGCTCGGCCAGACTGAACTTGCCGTCGTCGAGCTGCTTGATGAGCATCTTCGAGTCCTCGCGCACACTGTCGAACATCTGCGTGATGTCGAGGTAGCGGTTGCCGATGTTGATGCTCTCGACGTTGTCTCGCACCAGCGCGTTGAAGGTGCTCATCTGTTGAATCGTCTTGGCGATGGCCAGCACCTTCGGTTCATCAATGTGCTTCACTTCGTCGAGCAGCTTGGTCAGTTCCGACTGCGACCCGGAGGCCGGGGCCACGCCAAACTTCTGCAACACGCCGATGGCTCGGTCGAGGTACTTTTGAATTCCGGTCGGCAACGCCGGAACGGAGGGACCGGTGGTAGCAGTCGTCGCGAGAGTAGTGGTGTCAGCCATGTGAGAAAGCTCCCGAATGAAGTGAGGGGTGGAACGGAATCGACTCCGGTTCGCGGCCGTGTTACCGTCTGAGGCGGCGAGCGTATCAAATCCCATCGAGCCTCGCGACGATCCTGCGAAAGGGCCAGACCATGTCGGCTGTCGGTTCAAAATCGCCATCGCAAATCACGCTGGACGAGATGCTGCGCGTGATGGACGTGGCGACCGAACTACGCCAGCAGCGTGAGACCGTTGAGAAGGAGTTCGCCGTCGATGAGACCAAGGCCATGCTGCGCGAGCGGCTGCTGGCGGCGACGAGCATCACTGGCGAGCGAGTCTCCGAGGTCGAGGTCGATACGGCGATCACCCAATACTTCGACACGCTCTACACGTACCGCGAACCGCCCGCCAGCTTCAACAAGACGCTGGCTCATCTGTACGTGAGACGCGGTCAACTGAGCGTGACACTTCTGATGGTCCTCGCGCTGGCGGGAGTCGGCTGGTACATGCTGCACACCACGGCGGGAATGTTCTCCCGCACGGCCCGTTCGTCACGACAGGCCGTTCAGCAAGCGGCCTCGCCCGCCGATTTGTCGAAGCGTCTGCAAGACAACGCAAAGGGTCGAGCCGCCGAACTGGCGCAGTCGGTGCGCGACATGTCCGACCGCATCCGAGCGGTCGCCCGTGATGCGGGGATTCCGCAGGAGATCGACCGGTTGTTGGGCGAACTCGACGTGGCGCAGCGGCAGGCCGACGTGAAGTCGCTCACCGAACTGAAGCAGCGGACGACGGCGCTGCTCGATCAACTGAACGAAGCCTACGAAGTCCGCATCGTCAGCGGTGCGAACGAGCAGAGCGGTGTCGATCGCTACCTGCCGGAATCTCAAGGGAAAGGGATCTCGGGCTATTACGTTGTCGTCGAGGCGCGGGACGCCGCCGGTCGGGTGCTGCCGCGACGCATCCGCAACGCCGAGGAGGACCGGCTCGAACAAGTCACCCGCTGGGCCGAGCGCGTTCCGAAAGAGGTCTTCGACCGGATCAAAGCCGACAAGAAAGCCGACGGCCTGCTCGACGAAACCCTCTTCGCCGTGAAGCAGCGTGGCTATCAGAACGAAGAGGTCAAACTCGTCGGGTCCGACAATCAGCCGCTGTCGCGCCTCGGCCAGATTACGAAGTGGTGACTGGCCGGGTCATGTGCCTCATGCTGTTCGGTGCAGTCGTGTGTTGACGTGAATGGGGTTTCCGGCTTGAATCTGCGGCGTGACAACACGTTCCTCACAGAAAGTTCCTTCCATGATTCGGGAGTCTGCCATGACATTGCACGGTTGCGCTTGCGGACTGCTGCTGGTTCTATTTTCGGCCGGAGTGGCCAGTGCCCAGGCCACCACGGAGTCCGACAAACTCAAGATCGAGGCGGAAGCCGCCTATAAGCAGGGCGATTTCACCAAGTGTCTCGAAATCACGACACGTGTGTTGGCGCAGAATCCCAAGGACCACGGGGCGCTGTATCTGCGAGCCAGTTCGCACGTCGAACTGGGCGTCGTGCGTCGCGATGGCAAGGAGTTGCGGCAGGGAGTCGAGGACGCGCGCGAGTCGCTCCGTTTGGGAGGGCCCAGCGAGATCAACTATTACCTCCCCTACATGTACGGCATGACGGCACTCGCGAATCTGGAGGGACGCAAGGAGCACGCCGATGTCGTGCTGCAGGTCGCTCAAACCGTGCTGGCTCGTCCGATGCTGACTCCCGAACAACGAGCCAACACGCTCTACCAGCGGGCGGCCGCCTACATTCATCTGAAAAACATGGAGGCCGCGATTCAGGACTATCAGGCGGCGATCAAGAGTTTTCCGGGACACCTTGGATCGCACGTCGGCCTGGCCGAAAGCTACGTCGTCAGTCAGCAGGCCGACAAGGCGCTCGCGGCCTTTTCAACGGCGGTGGAAACATTTCCGAACGATGCGCTGGTCTACAACAATCGCGGACTGTTCTTGCAGCAGCAGAAGCGGCTGAACGAGGCGGTGGCCGACTTCAACAAGGCCCTGCAAATCGATCCCAAGTTTGCTGTCGCGCATACGAATCGCGCCTTCACGCAGCAGGCGGCGGGTAACCTCGCGGCGGCGGAGGCCGATTACTCGGAAGCCATCAAGCTCGAACAGACCAATCCGCTCTTTTTGAGTTTGCGTGGCACCTGTCGATTGGCTCAGGGGAACACGGCCGGCGCGATCGAGGATTACAACCAGTCGATTCGTCTCGCCCCGCAAAATCCCGTGGCGTTCGCCGACCTCGGGTTTGCGAAGTACTTTTCAAAGGACATGGCCGGTGCGTCGGCCGCATTCGACCAGGCCGTCGCGCTGAATGCCGACATGCGTTACCTGAACCCTTGGCGGTGCTGGGTGCTGGTGCAGATGGGCAAGCCGGAGGGGGCGGCCCAGATGCTCGAAGCCTCAACCAAGAAGGTGGAAGCGGAGCGCGACTGGATCGACCAGTTGGTGCTGTTCCTGAATGGCAAGCTCTCGGAACAGGATCTGGTCGGAGCGGTGGCCAAGGTGACCGATGCCAACTTGAAGAACGCTCAGCTTTGTGAGGCGTACTACTTCGTCGCCGAACGCCGTTCGCAGGCGGGAGACAAAGCCAACGCCGCCGCATTTTATCAAGAGGTGCTGAAAACCAAGGCCGTTCAACTCTCGGCGTATCGGGGTGCACAGTTCGTCCAGAACTCGTTCGGGCCACCGAAATGAATGAGGTCAATCAACAACCTCGCTCGATCAATAGACTTCCACGATTGCCGCACTGGCCTGTCCCGCGCGCGAGACATTGATGTTGAGTACGATTCGATTGTCGGTCTCTCGCGGCTGACCAGTCACGATGTTCAGCGGGCAATTCGGATCGGGTGTCTCATAGTTCAGTGTGTGTGGAATCAGTCCACGACTGAGGCCCACCACCGAGGCCGCCATTTCCAGTGTGCCGCAGCCGGCCCCGGAATTTCCCATGAAACTCTTGGGTGCTGTCACCGGGATGCGGCGGCCAAGGTCTGAACCGAAGACATCGAGGATCGCCTTCGCCTCCGCGACATCCGACTCCTGCGTTCCCAACCCGTGTGCATTCACGTGACCGATCTGATCGGGAGTCAACTCGGCAGATCGAAGAGCCGAGCGCATGGCGTTCGCCAGGGCGGGACGGAGGCCGGTCGTGATTCCCGGCGGATTGAACACGCACGAAGATCCCGCGCCGAGCAGCTTCGCCCAGATCTTGGCTCCTCGCTGCTCGGCATGATCTCGGTCTTCGAGGATGAAAGTGCAGGCACCTTCACCGACGACACGTCCAGAACGATCTTTGTCAAACGGACGGGCTCGGGATGCGGGCGCTTCAGGAGTTCTGGCCAAATCGTCCCATAAGGCCAGGTTCAGCGTCTTGATGGGGTGCAGTGTTGTACCAGTCGCCCCGGTGATCATCACGTCGGCGTGGCCACGCAATACGATCCGCATGGCTTCGCCGAGCACCGTGTTCCCCGAAGCATCATCCAGCGTCAGAGAGTTGCTCGGACCACGGGCGTCGGACGAAATGCTGATGTGACAGGCTGGCATGTTCGGGAGGTAGCGAAGCAACCACAGTGGCTCCATCTTCGCGAGGCCCACTTCTCCCCAGCGCGAGATCTGGAAGTTGGTCGTACCTTCATCGCAGCAGGGAAAACAGGCATCCGACAACATGTCCGGAGTGCTCAGCATCAGGTTCGCGCCGAACTCGACACCCAGCCGCTCGTGATCGACGGCATCGAGGTTAATTCCGGAGTGTTGCAGTGCCAAGCCGGCCGAAGCCACGCCAAGCTGGATCTCGCGGCACATCGCCTTGATGTTCTTGCGTTGATTTTTGAGATAGACCTTGCGAGCCAATTCATCGGTGAACTCTGTGACCGCACCGCCGACACTGCCGGGAGCCGCGAAGCCGGGAAACAGATCGCAGTGGCTGACGCCCGATCGACCCTCGGACAAGCTCTTCCAAAATTGGTCGATCCCAATCCCGATGGGACTCAGCACGCCGATGCCAGTAATCACGACTTGTCGAGTTGTCTGTTCAGGCTCGTTCATTTTCACTCAAACTGCGGTAACCGCTGCTGATCCATGTCCGAACGGCACCAAGAAAGTAGACAAGAAGACTTTGAACATGCTCCGAACGCGGATGTCAACCACCTTGGAAAGGGATGGCGGGTCCGGTTGCCCTACCCGCAGAATGGTCTCAATTTCGAGTCATAGAAGAGTCGAATCCAATGTCATTTGCAACCCCGGTCAAGCCTGTCCAATTCGATCTTTGCGCCACCAACGACACACGATTGACATGAGTCATGAGAGCAACTTGACTCAACTCAACTCAGTCGTCAACCAGCAGCATGGTCACGCGACCTTACCCACGACGAGGCAGGCGTTGTGCCCCCCAAATCCGAAGCTGTTCGACAGCACGCGATCCAACTTCAATGACCGCGCTTGATTCGGAACGAAGTCCAAGTCGCACTCGGGGTCTTGATTTTCGAGGTTGATCGTCGGCGGAACCAACTGGTGCATGAGTGACAAGATCGAGATCACAAACTCGACACCACCCGAGGCTCCCAGCAAATGGCCCAATTGGCTCTTCGTACTGGACACGCACAGGCCATGTTTGGCGTGCGATTCAAACACGCGCTTGATGGCGTTTGTTTCCGCCTTGTCACCCAGGGGCGTGCTGGTGCCGTGAGCATTCACGTAACCGACTTGATCGAAGTTCAAGCGGGCATCGCGGAGGGACAGACTCATGGCGCGAGCCGCTCCGGTTCCTTCGGGGTCTGGCGCGGTCATGTGCGAGCCGTCGGAGGACACTCCGTAACCGAGCATCTCGGCGAAGATTGGCGCTCCACGCTGCTTGGCATGCTCGTACTCTTCCAGCACGACAACGCCGGCACCTTCAGAGAGTACGAAACCGTCGCGGTCGCGATCGAACGGCCGACTGGCTTGTTCGGGGGCATCCAGTCTCGTGGACAAGGCCCCCATTCTGGCAAAGCCCGACAATCCCATGGGAGTAATCGCCGCTTCGCTTCCACCCGCGATCATCACGTCAGCAACATCGTGCTGAATCACTCGAAACGCGTCGCCGATGGCGTTGCTGGCGGAGGCACAGGCTGTCGCGACGGCACTGCTCGGCCCTTTCAGGCCCCAGAAAACAGAGATATTCCCACTGGCAGCGTTCACCATCAGCTTGGGAATCATTAGCGGGGAGACGCGCGAGGGACCACGATCAAACAGTTTGGCGTGTTGCTCTTCGATCTCGTTCAGGCCGCCGATGCCGCTGCCGATAATCACACCGCAACGGTACGGATCAGACTCTTTCGAGAAGTCGATGTTGCTTTGCTTGACGGCCTTCTGAGCCGATGCCAAAGCGAACTGACTGAAGCGGTCGAGACGCCGCGCTTCCTTGCCGTCGAAGTGATCTTCGGGCTTGAAGTCTTTGATCTCACCGCCAAAGTTGACCTTGAAGTCGGAGCAATCGAATCGCTCCAACCGGCTCACTCCGCTTTTTCCGGCGCACAACCGCTCCCAGAACTCCGGGAGGTCACTCCCGAGCGCGGTGACGACCGACATCCCTGTCACGACGACGCGTCTGGCCATCCGTCACTGCTTTTCCGTGATGTAGTTGACGGCATCGCCAAC
>JAYUFF010000204.1:0-2493 GCA_043738825.1 Schlesneria sp. | reverse complement strand
ACATCGCGGCCTTCCTGCTGAAGCTCGATGGTGCGCCGGCCGACTTCAAGCCGACGGCCGAATACGCGGCCCCGGTCACTGACGACAAGGTGCTCGATGAGTTGGTGGCGTACTTCCTCGGCAAGTCGTTGACGAAGAGTCAAATCGCCGGATTGATGACATCGGGCAAGTACCCGATCGCTCCCGACAAGATCAAGGGGGATGAGATCGAGTTGGTCGGCAAGACCGAAGGGGAACTCGATGCCGGTGAATGGAAGAACCGCAAGCTGAACTATCTTGGTCGCAAGTCGATCACGCGCTACGGCTGTTATGGTTGCCATGACATTCCGAACTTCGAGCAAGCCCGCCCGATCGGAACGGCCTTGCAGGATTGGGGCAAGAAGGATCGTTCGCGTCTGGCATTCGAGCACATTCACGAATACTTGCATCACCACGGTCAGGCCGACCTCGGCGTGAAGGTGGCGGCGCTGGATGCCAAGTCGCTTGCACGATTGAAGGTCGAACATCCGGCTGGCGTGCGTGTGACGAAGACCAGCGGTCGTTCGCTGCAAATGGACGATGTGGTGCTGAGTCTCGATGGGACTGCCGTGGCCGATGTTGAGCAGTATCAGGCGTTGCTCACTCGCACGATTGTCGGCAGCGAAGTCGCAGTTGGCGTCTGGCGTGGCGGGCACGAGCAGACGATCAAGCTCAAGGCCGATTCATCACTCTTGGATCGCGTCGAGGACGGAATCGGACGGGCGGAGCGACGGGCGAAACAGCCCGAGGCCAAGGCAGGCGGCGAAGAGGAGGAGCGGGAACTGTCGGCGGCGTTCTACGTTGAAAGTTTGTTGCATCACGGGCGTCCCGGCTTCCTGTGGCAGAAGCTGCGTCAACCGCGCAGCTACGACTACAAGATGATCGAGACCAAGCCCTACGACGACCGACTCCGGATGCCGAAGTTCCCGTTCTCGGAAGACGATATCGACGCGATCGCGACGTTCGTACTCGGCCTGACCGCCGAGCCTCCCGCTCCCGAATACATGTACAACCCGTCTGGTGCGGCTGGCGCACGGATTCGTGGTGAGCAGTTGATCGAGAAGTTCAACTGCTCGGGCTGTCACATGCTGGAGCTACCAAAAATTCGCTATGGAGCGGATGTCGAAAAGATCACGGCCTCCGATCCGTCCACCGAGTATCCCGACGCACTGGCCCTGCTGAAAAAGTTGCGGCCGATGCGCGAAGGGACAACGGGCGAGACCAAGTCGGTCAAGGGTGCGGGCGGCGTGAAGTCGCTTCCAATCGTGCAGTTCCACGGAATGATCACCGGAGTGCCGGATCCCGCCGATCCGCCCGAGGACCAGGAATACGTGGTCGAGTTGTGGGAGAGTCTGAAGGTCGCGGGTAAGGAACTCTTCCCGACGTACAAGTTCATTTTCCCGGCCGCGAACCTCGACAAGATCGAGGCGGCGCGAGGCGGCAAGTACGCCGAGTGGCTCGTCCAGCGACTGCTCGATCAGGGCGTGGCCAAGGAACGCTCGCTGGCCTGGCAAATGTCGCCGCCTCCGCTCTACATGGAGGGAACCAAGGTTCAAACTCCGTGGCTGTTCAACTTCCTGAAGAACCCCGGCAAGCTGCGACATACAACCGTGCTGCGGATGCCTCGGTTCAACATGAGCGATGATGAGGCGCAGTCGCTCGCCAACTACTTCGCGGCCGTGGACGGAACGCCGTTTCCGTACCAGCCGATCCCGGAGCGCGAGCCTCCCTACTTGAATGCCGCCAACACCGAGTTCCACAAGGCGTTCCCCGACAAAAAGGATGATTACCTGACCGAGTCGTGGCAGATGCTCAACGCACCGCTGTGCATCAAGTGCCACTCGGTGGGAGGGCGTCAGGTTGTGATCAGTGATCCGGCAAAGGACATTCGCGGGCCGAACCTCGATCTCGCGTCCGAACGGCTCAAGCCGGATTGGATGTTGTTGTGGCTGTTCCGTCCGCAGTGGATCACGCCTTACACGTCGATGCCGTCTCCGTTGCCGCCGCAACAGGTCGGCGGGCAGCCTCGCTATCCCGAGTTGTTCGGAGCGGAGGGGTTGAGGCAAACGGTGTCGCTGCGTGATGCTCTGGTGAACTATTACAAGCTGCTGGAGCGTGAAGGCAAAACGGCCGAGGCTCCGAAACCAGCGGCGGCCGGTGCGGGAGGTGGTGAGTAATGATCAGGCAAATGACTAACGAGGCGTCGCCACTGACCAAAGTAGCCATCATCGCTCCGCGTGATGAGCCTTTCACAAGTAGATGTCCGATTCCAAAAGGCTCATCACGCGGAGCGATGATGGCCACTTTGAAGAAGATCGCCTTCATGGCGGCTGGTGCAGCACTGCTGTTGGTGACAGGCAGCGGCTGCGGCAAACTGGTGAACGGTGCGAACTCGGCGACGACGGTGACGTATCGGCCCGCTTCCAAGGAAGCGGCTGCGGAGACGACAGCGGTTGCAGCCGTCGCGACCACCGA
>JAYUFF010000203.1:0-6574 GCA_043738825.1 Schlesneria sp. | reverse complement strand
GAGATGGCTCGAACAAGTTGATCGGCCGAGTCATCGAAGCTCGCCCCGGCCAGACTCTGCAATTGCGAGTCCGCTCGGACAACGGCAACAACCGCACGCGAGCCGCCAACGAACCGATCCCCGAATCCGGCATCGTCACGTTCGCTGTCGCTGAGACTGCCGGTACGTCGTCCGCTGCGCTTGGGTCTCCCAACTCCGCATCGTTTCCGACCGAAGGTCTCTCGAAATCGGGGAACGGTCCCGATCAGCCGACTGCGAAGCCCGAAGGTGTCATCGAGGAGGTCTCGGACAAGGTCATCCTGTTCGACGATGGACGCGTCTTCGCCACCGACGCAACCACGAAATACACGCGACTCACGGACAAGGGCGAGGAGCCAGCCGAACGGAAGGAACTGAAGGCAGGCGTCCGGGTGGGTTACGAACTGGTGAAGGGCAAGGGGGCCACGAAGGTTGTCATCCGTCCCGCGAGGCAGGACGGCGAGCAGCCGAAAGACGCGCCGCAGGGCGACGCGAAGGGGGATCGGCTGGATGAGGCTCGTGCCACGTCTGAAGAGGTATTCGCGCGGCGCGTCTCGCTCGACGCGAAGGAGCTGCCGTTGCGAGAGGCGTTGGCAGGACTGGCTCGTGCGGCGCGGGTGCCGTTGAGGCTGGATGAGCCTGCGCTGGCTCTGACGAAGCTCGATTTGGATGCTCCCGTCACGTTGACGATCAAGGACGAACCTCTGAGTGACGCCTTTCTGCGGTTGATCGACTGGAATGAGTATCAGGGGGTGTATCGCGAACTGCGGGGTGGAGCGTTGTTCCTGACCACGATTGATGCGGCAAAGGAGCGAATGGAGCGGGTACTGCCGGATTGGTTGAAGCCGATCTACGACCAACACCGGTTGTACGCCACAATTGACGACGACAATCAAATTGTCTCCATCTCGGCGGGCGATGCGCTGACAGGCGAATTGCTGGCGCGGTTCAAGTCTCTGCCCAGGCTGCATGAACTGAGCATCAGCGGCACGACGAAGCTGACTCCTGCGGGGATGGCTCATCTCGCTGAACTGACTGAGTTGAAGAAGCTCTCGTTGTCGAGCTTCAACGAAACCGAAAACGGTCTGGCGGACGTGGCCCTCAAACACATCGTTGGGTTGAAGTCGCTGCGCGAACTCCGGCTGCACGAATCCTGGGTTACTGACACCGGCATCCAACTTCTCGAAGGAATGCCGCAACTCACGCGGCTCGACATCTATCAGGAGGGCCGACTGACCGACGGGGCCATCGCGTCCATCGCCAAACTGAAGCGGCTCAATTACCTCAGCCTCACTTGCTACGTTGGCTCGGAGCGTTGGGGCTTCATGCGGTTCTCGCCCGAGGCGCTTCGTCAACTGTCCGTCCTGCAGGATTTGGAGGTACTTGCTCTGCCGGGCCAGACCGTGCCTGCCGACTTCTTCCTCGCGTTTCCAGGACTGACATCGTTGGATCTGAAAGGTGAGTTCGTGACCAACGCGACGGCGGAACGTATCGCTCAACGCCGGACATTGAGATCCCTGTCCCTGTCGGGCACTCGGATTACCGACGAAGGCTGGAAGAGAATCGCGACGTTGCCGGAACTTCGCCGGCTCAGCCTTCGCGAAGAACGAATCACCGATGCCGGCATCGTTCATCTCAAGGCATTACCCAAGCTCAATCATCTGGAGTTGCGAACCGGCTCGCTTACCGATGCGGCGACTGGGCATCTCGCCGAGATCAAGTCGCTGTCCCGGCTGGACCTGTGGGGTGGTAGAAGTACGTTTGGCGGAGGCGGCAGCAACTTCACGGTTGCCGGACTTCAACAGCTCAAGCAGCTTCCAAACTTGCGAACGCTGTGGCTCTTCAATTTGGAAGACGCCAGCGGCTACGGTGGCCTCAAAGAGTTGACGCAGCTTCGGGAACTCGTGTTTGAAATGGCGACCATCAACCAGCAACAGTTCAACGATCTGGAGACCGCGCTGCCGAAGACTCGCATCTCTGCCGGAAACGGTGCGGGCTTCCTGCGGTCGATCCGGGAGCAGAAGCCCGTGGTGCGCGAGGCTCCCTAGACCGACAGCGCTGACTGGATGGTGAATGTCGTTCGTCTTTTCAGCCCGGAGGGCGGCAGATGGTAGCCCACGGCGCGAGCCGTGGGTTGAGGGACAAGAGACTGCATTAGCCCGGAGGGCGGCACTTCGATCAACCTTCGACTTCTTCAATGTGTCGCCCTCCGGGCTGTGGAAGCCTGTTGACGCCCCCCCACGGCTCGCGCCGTGGGCTACCATCTGCCGCCCTCCGGGCTAAAGAACTCTCGTCGAACTTCAGCTACGAAACAGCCAAGTTAGCGCTGTAGGTCTAGTTCGGAGTCAGCGAGTTCAACGTTTCAAATGAGATGCTGAACTCTCCCGAGGACAACGCTAAACTTCACCGGCGATTCCAATCCACACTCTGCGGTGAGCGGCTCGACGGAAGGTCATCCATGAACGAAGCGACCACGAAATTCTCGACGCAAGTGCCGGTCAAGCGACTGAGGCGGTCCGAAAAGATTCTCGATAAGCTTGGCCTGACTCCCGCCGACGCAGTGAACATGCTGCTGGCTCAAATCGAGATTCGTCGCGGGCTGCCGTTCGAGGTCCGCACTCAATGGAATCCGCTCCTGTCCGCAGACGAGCAGGCGACCGCTTGGACGGAGGCGTTCGGTGCCTACTGAACCTCAACCGGGAGAAGTCTGGCGAGCAGCAAAAAGATACGCCGCCGGACGGCTCAAAGTGAGACCTGCGAGTCCGAGACTCGGTGGGGTCAAGAGACCCGCGCCGAGCGCGAGGCTGGCAGCTTTGCCTGAGGGGACGTTGGCTATTTATCGCTGGTCTTGGGCTCGATGGGCAGTGGGCGGGTCACCTGAAAGCCCGACACCGGCGGAACTTCGTGAGCACCCATCGGTCGGACGATTTCGGGTGTGATCACGACCAGCAATTGATTCTGTTCTTGCATTGACCTCTTGGATGAGAAGAGCCGGGGCCCTACGACCGGGATGTCGCCGAGCACTGGGATTCGTTGGACTTCGGTCTTCGTGCGAGATGACAGAAGGCCCGCCAGAACCAGTGTCTGACCTTCACGGAGTGCAATCTCCGCTTCAACGCGCCGCTCATTGATACTGGGCAAGCGCTCTGTGTGTTGGACCGTCAGCGACAAGTTGATGAGGCTGGCGTCCTCAACCACTGCGGTTGCGAGGATCGAGGTTCCGACGAATCGAGTGGCGACTCCTCCATCGCGTGCATCCGTCTCTGTGGGTGAGTCCGATTTGGCAGCAACTCGCACCACACTTGAGCCCTTCCGCGTCGCGGGAAGTTCAATCTCATGTCCGTTCCGAAATTGCGCTGTCCGACCATTCAACAGCGTGATCTGCGGTTCGGTCACAATCTTCGCCAGTCCTTGCTGTACGAGTTCGTCGATCAAAGTCGAGGCTTGGGCAGTCGGAAGAACCCCTCCATTTGTTTCCGGTGGTGGCGGGTCATTTGAAGATAGAGTGGCGGCTCGCTCGGGACTCTTGAACGCAGCCTGCATCGCGGCGGTCGTCGCCGGAGTGTGAAGGACTTCGATCCACCGCACGCGAAGCGAGATCTGCGGCACCACGGTCTTGGCCAACGCCCGTTTGTAAACGGTCAACAGCCGCTCGTAGTGCGCGTCTCCGACTCGGCGTTGCAGGGCCTGCAATTGCCTGGCTTCGTCGATCAGTCCCGCAGCGGCCAGGTTCTCAGCGATTTGACCGAGCCGAATTTGAATCTGGTCTGGATGCGCCTCTGGCACCGTTCGCTCGATGGGCTTCCAAAGATGCGGTGCCCCCGGTGTTTGGGGAGAAGCAACCGCCTCGCTCGGCACCAACGAACGAGGCCTGGCAATCGACGGGAGTTCTCCCGACTGGCCGTAGGCGGCCGACGAACCGCCGATCAGAACGAGCATGGCAATGCACGTGCGGCAAACATTCATTGCACTGCCTCTTCAAATGCGGAACGAATTGAATGGAGCGGTAGGATAATGGGTGGCTGGCGATGTATTCGATCCCTTCGGTTCGGTCAATTGCGCTCGCCGCGCCGAACAGTGTGCCCCCTTCGATGAGTCGTACCCAAATCTCGTATCGGCTCAAATTGCCGCCGTGGAGTCAAAACAACTCACGCTGTCTCTTCGCGTCGGAATGACTTGCGGCATCACCGGGCCACGGCGGGAGAGGCGGCAGGTTCGCGACATGCTGTGACAGTTCAAGATGGAAGGCCCGCGCGAGGTCGGGGGCGAAGGTGTCGTCGGGCGTGTGAGCGAACACGTAGGGCGTGAGTCCGCGCGACAGCCAGTCGGCCACGATGGGAACCCACTCGTTCAGCCAGGGCCTCGATTGTTCGACGTTGTTTCGGCCGACGAACCGCAGCAGCGGGCGTTGTCCCGTGACGGTCGTTCGCAGCGGAGACTGCGGTTTGCGGGCCTGAGCCTGCTCTTCATGCTCATCGCCCGGCGGGGCCGAGAAGAGGGCGCGGCTGTCGAACAAGGCTCGGTCAATTTGCAGCCGCAGCAAGAGTTCATCCAGCGCGTGTTCGTAGCGTCCTCCATCGAAGTAGTCGTGATGACGGACTTCGACCGCGAACGGGAACTCCTCGGGAAGCTCGCGCAGGTACGCGGCCAGTGCGGGTAACTGCGGTCCCGCGAACGACGGTGACAGTTGCAGGAACGACGGCCCGAGGCGATCGGCCGCGAACAGCACTTCGAGCACGCTCAGAAACGCCTTCGTGTCCGAGGCCGCTCCGACAAGCTGCCGCTCGTGACTGATGACGCGCGGAAACTTGAGCGCGAAGCGAAACCCCGGCAGCGCCTCATCACACCAACGTCTCACCGAGTCGAGCGTCGGCAGTCCATAGAACGTGCTGTTCCCCTCGACGGTATTGAAGGCCATCGAGTACTGATGCAGATACTCGTGCCGCCTGACTCCCGGCACGAACACCTTCCCCGCCCAGCCCGGACACGCCCACACGGGACAGCCCAAGTAATACGGCAACGTGGGTGAAGCGGTCGGAGTGTGGTGAGCAGTCATCGTGGGATTGGTTACCTCCGGTTTGTCGGGTTGGCATGGCCGACCGTTGACCCCGCATTTCTCACGAGTCCTCGAAGCCTGACGCGCAAGCGAAGTTCCGCGTTGGAGAGCCGTCGCGTGCGTGTCAAGCTTCGTTACGCGTAGTCCCGTCGCTTCGCCGACGGGACGCTTGTCGGCGGAGCGACAAGCCTACAGTAAGTAGTCCAGCGGATATGCGACACGCACCCGACTCGTGAGAAGTGCGGATTACACCTCGTTCAACCACACGATCCGCGCCTGCATCGTACATGTGTCGAGCAGCGCCACCGACGGCTTGCCGTAGGACCAGCCGCTCGTTTCGCCGGGATTGATGAACAGGCGGCCCTGTTCGTCGTGTGTGATGCTCGGTTTGTGCGTGTGGGCGTAGATCGCGATATCGAACTCACCGCCAAGGTCTCGCAGCGAACGATCCATGTGCGTGAGCAGTACCCGCTTCCCGTCCGCCGTCTTGAATCCGAACGGCGGCTCACCGAGTGTGCCGATGATTTTCATGCCGGCGGCAACGCCGGGCTTGTTCCCCTCGTTGTCGCCAAAGCAGGCGATGACCTTGCAGTTCAGGGCGCGCAGCGGCGGGACGGCAAAGGACGACACGAGGTCTCCCGCGAAGACAACCAACTCGCACCCGGCGTCGTTGAAGACTTCGACCGCCTTGCGAATGTGGTCCAGATGATCGTGACTGTCCGCGAAGATTCCGATGAGCATGCCTGTGCAACTAACGTTTTGTTTCTTCGGCGGGCGCAAAGAATTGGGAACGCTGATTGACGCTAATCTTCGCTGATTCGGATGAGTGAAGATCAGTGAAAATTAGCGTTCTGTTACCTGATTTCATTGGGTTGCGGCTGAATGAAGTGCAGCCGCGCCGGGTGTTTCGTGCCTTGTGGTCTTGGGCGTCAGCCCGCACCTCACAACATCACTTCGCCAGCATCAGGTCGATCACGGCCGCCGACATGGAGGTGACTCCCGTGATGAGGGACTCGCGGGCATCGGGGTAGAAGAATGGCGAGTGCAATGACGGCGGCTGCTTCCCCTCCTTCTTCATCTCGGCGAGACGCTCGGGGCTGACCACGCCGAGCCGCCACATGAAGATCGGGACGCCCGCGAGGCCGTATTGCGAGAAGTCTTCGCCCCCCATCGACGGCTCGACCGTGATGACGTTGTCATCGCCGAGAACGCGGCGGAACGTCGGAGCTAAAAGTTCGACAAGGTCTGCGTCATTCTTGGTGGCTGGCGTCCAATCCGACAGTTCAATGGTTGGCTCGGGCGCACCGGCACTGATCGCGGCGGCTTTGGCTTTGCGTTTGATCCCCTCGATCAGACGCTCACGCACCTCGGGCGAGTAGCTTCTCACCGTGAGCTGCAGGCGACACGAGTCGCCGATGATGTTGTGCTTGGTCCCGCCGTGAATCGATCCGACCGTGATGACGGCCGGCTCGAACGGGTTGTTTTCACGGCTGACCAATG
>JAYUFF010000202.1:0-2497 GCA_043738825.1 Schlesneria sp. | reverse complement strand
TGGTGGTCCCTGCGTCGTACAAGTTCGACGGTACTCAAAGGCACCGGCTGGACTTCTGGTTCCACGGTCGAGGCGAAACGCTGAGCGAGGTCAACTTTCTCAACGACCGCTCGAAGAATGATGGTCCGATTGCGCCAGCCGACACCATCGTGCTGCATCCCTACGGACGTTACTGCAACGCAAACAAGCTCGCGGGTGAGATCGACTCGTTCGAGGCACTCGATGCTGTTCGCAAGCACTACCGCATCGACGATGATCGAATCGCTGTCCGGGGTTTTTCGATGGGTGGTGCCGCCGCATGGCAGTTCGCCGTGCATTATCCCGACCGCTGGTTCGCCGCGAATCCGGGGGCCGGGTTTTCTGAGACGCCCGATTTCTTGAAGGTCTTCCAAAGTGAAACGCTCGCGCCGACGTGGTACGAACAGAAGTTGTGGCGGATGTACGACTGCACGGGCTACGCCGCGAATCTGGCTCATCTGCCGACCGTCGCCTACAGCGGTGAGATCGACAAGCAGAAGCAAGCCGCCGACATGATGGCCGCCGCGTTTCAGCGTGAGGGAATGAACCTGCTCCACATCATCGGCCCGATGACGGCGCATCAGATTCATCCCGACTCGGCGAAGGAGATCGACGCCAAGCTCAACGAATGGGCCACGAAGGGGATCGACCGCTCACCTCTGCCGCTTCAATTCGTGACCTTCACGCTGCGATACAACCGGATGCACTGGCTGACGGTTGATGGGCTCAAGGAGCACTGGGAGGAAGCCCGTGTCGTCGTGAAGCCTTCCGATGGCGGATTGACAGTTTCGGCGAAAAACGTCTCGGCGTTCACGCTCCGTCCGCCGAAGACGATTCCGCGTCCACTGCGTCGTGTGACATTCGACGGTGGTGCGACGGTGAATCTTTCCGGCGATGAGGCTTCGTTGTCGTTCGTTCACGATGGAACTACTTGGAAGCGTGGTGAGGCGGCTGGTCTCCGCAAGCGACACGGCCTGCAAGGCCCGATCGATGAGGCCTTTCTCGATTCGTTCATCTTCGTCCAGCCGAGTGGTTCGTGCCGCTCGGAAGCGGTCGATAAGTGGGCGAAGGCGGAGCTCGATCACGCGGTGACTCACTGGCGGCAGCAGATGCGCGGCGACGCCGTGGTCAAGCGAGACACCGAGGTGACGGAGGCCGACATCGCGTCGTCGAACCTCGTGTTGTGGGGTGACTCGCAAGCGAACAAGGTGCTGGCGAAGATCATCGACAAGCTGCCGATCCGCTGGTCGGCAGATCGCATCGTGGCGGGAGACCGCTCGTTCGAGGGAGGCCATCACGCCCTGATCGCCATCTATCCGAATCCGCTCAACCCCGAGAAGTACGTGGTGCTCAACAGCAGCTTCACCTACCGCGAGTACGATTACCTGAACAACGCCCGACAGGTGCCGAAGCTGCCTGATTGGGCCATTGTGGACGTGCGGACTCCGCCCAACAGCCGCTTCCCCGGCAAGATTGTTGACGCCGACTTCTTCAACGAACAATGGCAATTGAAGCCGCCCACGGTGGCGAAGTAAAAAGTGTTCGAGCCAGCTTGATTGTTCCTGCCACTTGTCGATCTCTTGCCGAGTGCCAACGCTACCATGACCGACTCGAACTTGTCGCAAACGCCGGCGCAACGAAATCCCGACGCAACCGCTCAGCCGGGTGAGGAGATTGACGCGGGACGCGGTCGCATCTTTCCGTGCGAGAAGTGTGGTGCCGACCTTGAATTTTCCATTGGCGAGCAGAGCCTGCAATGCCCGTACTGTGGCGCGGTGAAGCAGATCGAACTGCCGGTAGACGCTCCGATTGTGGAGCGTGATTACCTGGCGATGCTCGCCAAGTTGGAGCTGCTTCATGAGCAGGGGCACTACGAGGACGAGCAGGCCTCGAACGAGCACGCGATCCGTTGTGAATCGTGCGGTGGCGAAGTGATCTTTCAGGGAACGCTGACCAGTACGCACTGCCCCTACTGCGCGTCGCCTCTACAACGCGACAAGATTCACGACGCCCCCAGCCGCATTCCCGTCGATGGAGTCCTGCCGTTTCTGGTTCCCGAGCAATCTGCGGCGCAAGGTCTCCGCCAATGGGTCCGCTCGTTGTGGTGGGCACCAAACGACTTTTTGAAGCAGGGGGCCAATGGAAAGTTCAACGGCGTCTACCTCCCCTACTTCACCTACGATGCCCTGACGTTTACTCGATACGCCGGGCAGCGAGGCGACTATTACTACGTGACCGTTGGTGAGGGGAACAATCGTCGCACCGAACGTCGCATACGGTGGAACTTCACCGACGGCGAGTTCCAGCGATTCTTCGATGATGTCCTGGTCATCGCCGCTCGACATCAGAGCGAGGCACTCGTCCGTAGCCTCGAGCCGTGGCCGCTGGAGAAATGCATTCCATTCACCCAGCAGGTGCTGGCTGGTTTCTTCGCTCGCACCTACGACGTACCGCTGGAGGATGGATTCACCACGGCGCG
>JAYUFF010000201.1:0-2500 GCA_043738825.1 Schlesneria sp. | reverse complement strand
CAACTTACCACCAAGAACTGAGTTCTTGCGAACTCAGCTACGGGCCATGAGTCTCGATAGCGCCACGTCAGGAAGCGATGCCCATCGATGAGTCGCCGATCCCAAAGTTCGCAACCCATCAACCTGTTCGCCTTTCTGGACATCCTGATTTGCACGATGGGTGCGTTGATTCTGATGTTGATGGTGGTCACCACCCGTCAGCCTCGGAAGGAATCCTTGGCGCAGGTGCTCGCCGAATTCAAAAATCCCCCGCCGGCACTGATGTCGGTCGAGTCCCCGCTGTCCTCCTCTCCCTCCCCGTCCCAACAGATCGTCATTCTGGCGCAGCCCGAGATCGATCCCGAGTTGCCTGAACCGGTGATCGATCCGCGCGAGATGGCTCGCGCCGAACAGGCGGCGGCTCTCGCGCAGCGCGAACGCGAACTGAACGAACTGCTCGAAGGATGGCGTCGGAAGACGAATGAACTTGCTGATAAACGCGACCAACACGCGAACGCACTCGCCCAAAGGCGACGGTTGAAGGACGCCGCTTCACGGCAAGTGGCCACGCTGCAAAACGAAGTGAAGGATCTCGAAGTGAAACTCGGCGGGCTGACCGGCGAGTTGTCTGCGGCATCAATGGGCGACGCGACACAGAAGGAACGCAAGCTGATCGAGCAACAGATCGCGGCGATTCAGAAGCGGCTCAAGGCGGCGCAGGCCGCCGCTGTGGGTGGCGACAGCAAGTTCATGGTCGTGCCGTTTGATCCGCAGTCGGGAACGTCTCGGCGGCCGATCCTGATCGAATGCACGGCCGAGGGACTGCGGTTCATTCCCGAAGACGTGATGATCCGGCCGGACGATCTGGAAGGCTTCACGCCGCGCGTCAATCCGTTGTTGGCGGGATCGAACTCGCTGGTCAGCTACTGGACTGCGTGGAATCTCAAGCAACCGCAGCCCGCTCGCGAACCCGAGCCTTACGTGCTGATGCTCGTCCGTCCCAGCGGTACGGTCGCGTACTACATCGCGATGAGAATGCTGACGACACTCAAGCAACCGCATGGCTACGAACTGATCGAAGAGGACACGCAGCTTCAACAACCGGAACTCGATCCCGGCGCGAAAGCGGCGTGTGAGGCGGCCGTGAAGCGTTTGCTGGCCGAACGCAACCAGATCCAACAGTTTGCCGGCGGCGGTGGAGGTGTCGGAGGCTTCGCGCGCGGAGGGGGTGCGAAGGGCGATGCCTTCCGCGCCGGTGGCGGATCGGGAACGGACAAAGGCCCTTCGTCGAACCGCTTTGACGTGACTGACATCACGGGTGGCGAGGGCGGAGTGGGCAGTCGCAGTTGGGAACGGATCGAGAACTTCGCGGGACGCAACCCGCGTCGAGACATCGCTGGCAACGAGCCGGCGGTCTCGGGGGGATCGAGTGGCTCCCCCGCCTCGAATCGCAAACTGAAAGGTAAAGTTGATGAGCATGCTGCAGATGGTTCAAACGCTGGTCGGAATGGTCAGCGGTCTGACGAGGTCGGACAACCTGTGGGACAACGGAACGCGATCGTGGGGCGCGGATCGGAAGGCTCGGCAACACAAGCCGGTCGCGAAGAGGCCGGCTCCGCGCCAACCGCCGACTCGGGCATCGAACGGCTCGAGGGCGCGGACGACTCCGGCTCCGCGCCCGGTCCTGCTGGCGGAAAAGCTGGCGGCGAGCCGCAGTTAGACACCGGACTCGGCTCGACCGGTCCCACCCCGGTTGCCGTGCAGGATCGGCGCTCGAAGAGCAAGTCGGCGAAAAACAAGCCACTCGCTCCCGAACAGTTCGCAGGAAAACATTGGGGGCTGTCGGCACCCGATGCGGCGATCGGCCTCGAACGTGAAGTGAGTATTGATGTCGAGTCGCAGCGGTTGGTGATTGCCGGCAAGCACGCGATCCGGATGGGTGAGGGCGAGTCCAAGCAAGAGACCTTCGAGCGACTCGTCACGGTGCTCGATCTGCAAGCGCGCGACTGGGGCCAGCCACCGCAGGGCTTCTATTGGACGCCGAGTCTGCGGTTCGTGATCGCCAACGGGGGCAGCTCGAACTACGAACTGGCGAAATCGCTGGCGGAACGCGCGGGCCTCGTCACATCGAAGGAGTTAGCGACCGACCGCACCGCGAAGCCGTCGCGATCGGGTGCCACTGGCGAGGGGCTTCGCGCGCCAGTGCTCCTCGATCACACGGACGGCCCAAAGCCACCGCCAGTGGCACCCGGACGCACTCCGGGGACGCCCGTTCCGATGACATCCGCCCCACAGGCATCGCGTGTCATTCGAGGAGTCACGCCATGAGCCGTCGCCACGAAGACGAGGGTGAGTTCAGTTCAAACTCGTTTCTGGACGTGATCTGCAATGTCGTCGGCATTCTGATCGTCTTGATCGTGATTGCTGGAGTGCGCACCCGCCCTGCGCCCCGGTCGAGTCCGCCGCCCGTTGTCGCCGCTCCCTCGCTTGGCACACCCGCCGAGATGTCGCCGACCGACGA
>JAYUFF010000200.1:0-17600 GCA_043738825.1 Schlesneria sp. | reverse complement strand
GTCACCATCTCGGTCACGGGATGCTCGACCTGAATGCGGGCGTTGACCTCGATGAAGTAGAACTGGTTGTCTTGATCGACGATGAATTCGACGGTTCCGGCGTTCGTGTAGTTGGCCGCCTTGATGAGTCTCACGGCCGCCTTGCAGATGTCCTCGCGAACGGCCTGCGGCAAGTTGGGAGCGGGCGATTCCTCGATCAGTTTCTGATGGCGACGCTGCGACGAGCAGTCTCGTTCCCAGAGATGAACCACGTCGCCGTGCTGATCGGCGATGATCTGGACTTCGACATGCCTCGGGTTTTCAACGTACTTTTCGAGATAGACGCCGGCATTGTTGAAAGCCTTCTCGGCCTCCTGTGCCGCCTGTTTCAGGCCGGTCTTCATCGACATGTCGTTGCGGGCGACTCGCATTCCCTTGCCGCCGCCTCCGGCCGTCGCCTTGATGAGGATCGGGTAGCCGATTTTTGTCGCGATGGCGAGAGCCTCTTCCTCACTCGTGATGAGGCCGTCGCTGCCGGGAACCAGACTGACTTTCGCCTGCTGGGCGATTGCTTTGGCCGAGATCTTGTCGCCGAGCTTCGACATCGCCTCGACCGACGGGCCGATGAACTCGATCTTGCAACTGCGGCAGACTTCGGCGAAGTGCTCGTTCTCGGAGAGGAAGCCGTAGCCGGGATGGATCGCCTGCACATTGCCGATCTCGGCGGCGCTGATGATGTTTTTGATGAGCAGGTAACTGCCAGACGCCTGCGCGGGACCGATGCAGATGGACTCGTTGGCCAAGCTGAGATAATTGGCTCCCTTGTCGGCCTCACTGCACACGGCAACGGTTCCGATTCCCATCTCGCGACACGCGCGCAGGATTCGCAGGGCGATCTCACCTCGATTCGCAACCAGGATTCGCTGAAACATGCTCGGGACGATCTGTGCTGGAGGCTGACTGGTGTCGATGGCTTTACAGCGTGTTGAAAAAGTAGGACGGGCACTCTTGCCCATTGAATTCATCGGCAAAAAGACGGGCAGGAGTGCCCGTCCTACGGGTTCTTCAGCAGACGGTCAGGGCCTGACGCGGAACAACGCCTGGCCGAACTCGATGGCATCACCGCTCTTCACGAGGATCGCGGTGATCGTGCCGCTCACTTCAGCCGGAATCTGGTTGAAGACCTTCATTGCTTCGAGCAGGCAGACGATCGTCTCGGGCGTGACGACCGAACCGACCGTCACGAACGCCGGTTCGCCGGGAGAGGGCGATGCGTAGAACGTGCCGACGGTGGGACTCTTGATGTCGATCAGGCCGGACGCTTCGGCCGGAGCGGCTGCGGCGGCCGGTGCCGCGTGAGACGCCTGTGGAGCGGCGGGTGCGGGCATCGAGTACGGCATCGGCTGCGGAGCCGCATGCACGACCTCGCGCGCTCCACGCCGCAGACGCCACTGTTCGTCGCCGCGTCGGAGATTGACTTCACTCAGTCCGTGCTTCTCCATCATTTCGTCGAGTTGTTGCAGTCGGTCGAGGTCGAAGGGGGTGTTCCCGGAAGAGGCTGCTTCTGTCATGCGTTTCCCTCAATTCAATCCGAGTTGGATGTTTGGTCGGAGTCCTGTTGTCGGCGAATGCCGCGATTGGAGTTTGGCATCACTGCGACTCAGCCCGCAGGCAGCGGAGCCTCCTTGGGGAGAGTCGTCAGCACTTCGCAGCCGTCTCGCGTGACTAGCACGTCGTCTTCGATACGGACTCCACCCATTCCGGGCAGGTAGATTCCCGGTTCGACGGTGACCGTCATACCGGGTTTCAAGACATCCGTCGAAATGGGACTGAGCTTCGGGCCTTCGTGAATATCCAACCCGATGCCGTGTCCCAAGCCGTGTCCGAAGTACTTGCCGAAGCCCGCTTGATCGATGACCTTGCGAGCCGCCGCATCCACATCCTGACACTTGGCTCCGGGGCGGATGGCCGCGATGCCCGCCTGCTGTGCTTTCAACACAACTCCGTATATCTGGACAAGTTTCGGCGGGAGCTTACTTGTGACCAAAAGCCTCGTCAAGTCACTGTGATAGCCACGCGGACTGAGCGCCCCCCAGTCCACGAGCGCGAATCCCGACTCACGAAACTGACGCGATCCGGCGCGATAGTGAGGCAGTGCGGCGCGGTCTCCGACGGCGATGATCGGCTCGAACGCGGCGCGGATCGCACCGAAGCGTCTCATGCCGTGTTCCAAGTCGTGGGCGGCCTGCCGTTCGGTCTGATCGGGCAGGATCAGCGACCGCATCAACTCGAAGCCTCGCTCGGCCTGATGCACGGCCACGCGCAGTTCGGCCACTTCATCCGCGTCCTTGATCTGCCGCAGTTCTTCGACGAGTCCCGCTTTGGCGACCAATTCGAGCGGCTTCAGTTTCTCGGTCAGCAGATCGTGAAGGGCGACCACCATCGACGAGCTTTCGATCCCGATGTTGCTCAGCGAGAACTTCGGCAACCACTCGGCAAGAAAATCGTGAATCGCGGTTCGCGACGTGCGGATCTCGGCCGGGATGCCGGGGCACTCGTCCTGAAGCTGCGTCTCGAAGCGGCTGTCGCTGAAGAGGTGCGTCCGACCGGGGCCGATCAGCAGGAAGCTGTCCTCGCCCGTGAAGCCCGTCAGGTACGAGACGTTTCGCGGGTTGGTGACCAGCAGTGCGGAGACCTCCGCCTTGCGAACGGCATGCGCCAGCTTGGTCCGTCGCGCCAGATAACGATCGCTCCACATGGCAAGCACCCGTGCAAGAACAAATTTGTAGGATGGGCACTCTTGCCCGTCCGCTCTCCAACACTAAAGCCAGACGGGCAGGAGTGCCCATCCTACAAGTGATCAAGTCGCCGACGAGTTGGTTGGCCCACGACTCGATGCGACTTCGGGTTCGGCCTTGGGTGGAGGCAACTGACCCAGCAGCGGGCCGAGCCGACCGAAGCGGCCACTGTTCAACAGCACGAGGTACGCCGGAACAAGGATCGGGCGGACGACGAAGGTGTCGAGCAACACTCCAAACGCGAGGGCGAACCCGAGTTGACACATTCCCTGCAACGAGCCCGCCGTCAACGAGGCGAATGTTCCGGCCATGATGATGCCACAACTCGAAATGATGCGGCCGGTCTTCGACAGGGCCTGGATCACACCTTGCACCGGCCCGTACTTCTGCTGTTCTTCCTCGATCCGGGTCATGAGGAAAATGTTGTAGTCCTCACCGACCGCGATCAGGATCGTGAACAGGAACATCGGCACTTTCCAATCGAGTCCCGCGAACTCGCCCGGACTGATCGCCCAGTAAAAAGTGTATGTTGCTCCCAGAGCCACCAGATAACTGAAGAGCACAGTGACCATCAGGTAGACACAGATCGCCGGTCGCCGTAACAGTACGACCAGGATCAGGAAGACGACGATCACGGCCAACACGTCGATCCGGATCTGATCGCGGTCGGTCACGGACTTGAGGTCGCGAATGCTGGCGGTCGAACCGGTCACCAGAATTTCGGTCTGGTCTCTCACTGCGTCGGGCAACAAAGATCGAATTTCGCCCTGCAGCTTCGTCAGGTGCGAGATGCTGTCACGGGCGAACGGATCGAGTTCGGCAGTCAACTCCAACCGAGTGACGCGATTGGCGAGGCTGCCGTTGCTGCTGACATAGTGCTCAATCGACTTGTCGATCGTCCTCTTGCGGGCGACCGCCCCCTTGATCGTGTCGATCGACTCGCGGCCGCCGAAGGGATGCGACACACTGCGAATGTCGGCCAGTCGCAGTTCTGTCTTCTTCTCACTCAGGGCTGTCGTCAGATCAAGAATCAGGTCGAGGCCGCCGTTGGTGCCATCGGAGGTACGCTCCGAGAAATCGACTTGATCGTTGTGCAACAGAATTGCAATCGGTCCGGTCGCTCCAGCGGGAAAGTGTTGGCGAACCACTCTCGTTCCCTGGACACCGATTGATGACGACGGCAAGTCGGAGAGCAAACCGTAACTGAGGTGCGAGAAGAACAGCAGGCCCACGGTGGCGAACGGCAACATCAGGACGATGCTCGTCAGCCAGACGGTCATGGGACACTTGAGCAGCAGTCGGCCGACCGCATCCCACGTGTTCTGCAACCAGCGGACTTGGCTCAGTTTCGACGATAACGATGCCGTTGGCAGCCAGCCGCCGCCAGAAGAAACTCGTTCGGTCCTCATCTGCGGCCAGAAGGCCCAGCGTCCGGTGAGTTTCAGCAAAGCGGGCGTGAATGTCAGCGAGGCGACGAGGACGACGATCAAACCGAACGAGATGGCGAACCCGGCCTGACGGAACTTGCCGAACTCGGCAAACATCATCATGCCGATCCCGCAGATGACCGTTCCCGCGCTGGCCGCGATCGCCGCACCGACCTTGGCCACGCAGTTGGCCGAGGCCTCGTCGAAGCTCATGCCCCCATCCAGCTCTTCCTTGTAACGGTCGATCAGGAAGAGGCAGTAATCGACACCGGCTCCGTACACCAGCACGGTGACGTAGGTCTCGGCTCCGGGAAACAAGATCGTCCATTTGTATTGGGCCATGAGTTTCAGCAGCGCCATCGAAAGCTGAACCGAGACGCCGACCGTGATGAGCGGAATCAGTGCCAGCAGCGGCGCGCGATAGATGGCGGCCAGCAGGAGCACCACCAAAATAATGGTCAGATTTTCGGTCGCTTTGGCGCTGTCGCGCGCCGCGTACTGCATATCGCGGCCGACGGTGGCGTCGCCGCTGAGTGACAACTCCAAACCCGGCGGGATGTGCTTGCGGAACTCGGCACTCTTTTCGGAGGTGTCGAGCAGCAATTCCTGAATCCGTCCGACCACCTTCTGGTTGTGTGAGTTGAGAAAGTCGGTCGTCAGATCGACCAGCACCAGGGTGGCCTTGCCGTCCTCACTGCGGATGAGTTTGCCCACCGTCGTGTCGCGGTAGGTGCGAACGGCGGAGATCAAGGATCGCTGACCAGCCGCCGCTTTCGCGTTGTCCGCCGCCGGTTCCTCCTGGTCGTGCGATCCGGCAGCCAACCCGCCGCCGTCCTCGGCGATTTTGAGGAGCCGCTCGCGCAGTTCGAACTCGCGATCGGGGTCGTTGTCATCGACGCCATCGTCGATCCACTCCAAATCCTGATCGGTCAAGCCGGTATCGGCGCGTCGGACGACGATCACGACCCGGCTGGGGACGAGCGATTTGGGAAAGGCTTCGCGAAAGAGCTTCTCGCCCACGAGACTCGGGCTCGTGGCAGGCAGGAACGCAAACTCTTCCGTTTGCACCACGTCCCACAACTTCGGAGCGGCCATCGTGAGGGCGATCACAATGCCGATCCAAGCCAGGAGCAATCCCGGCCAGATGCGGTTGATCAGATCACCAAGTTTCACAAACATCGAACGAGGGGCCTTGAGTCCAGAATAGTCGAGAAAATCGAAACGTCATTGATCTCAAAGGGAGACGAGACCGGAAGGCGGTTCGAGACGTGAATCAATGAGCGTGAGCGCCGTGAGCATCGGCCGTATGGTCATGGCTCTCGCCGTGCTCTTCGCTGTCGTGTCCGTGGCCTTCGTCGTCAGGCGACATTTCGGGGAAGTGGGCGAGCGTTCCGCAGGCTCCCGAAAGTTGAACCGATCCGCACAGGAACATGATGGTCAGCAGGGCCGTGACATAGACCGTCTTGCCGACGAAGTTACTGACGTGGAGTCCGAACAGGTGATGCGAACCGCTGGCCGGGGGAGCCACCACACTCCACACGAGCACCATCACGAGGCCGATCAGCACGACGCCGATCCAACCGCCGCGAAGCATGACCTCCCGCAACTTGACCCAATTCACGGCCAGCAACCAGAAGGCCACCCACGCGAGCAGCGGCGTCCACGGCAGGACCAGCACCAGCAGTGAGATCACCACGTCCCAACTTGCGGTCAGCAGCTTTTGAATATCCGTCAGCAAATCATTCATCGCGTTCGCATCCCGTTTTGGTCTAACTCCTTCGCCCGTTCACGTCTGTGGCCGGACGACGACGAGCCGCACAAATAACAAAATCGCAGCCGCGAAGCCAGCGAACGGCCGCCGGTGCGAGATTGGCCGGACCCGGAAAGGATTCCGTCCCCGACCGGTCCCGGCTGGATTCGGCCTCCCGATTGTGACGATAAGGAGGAGTATGACTTTACTGTAGCCCGATCGCTCCGCCGACCGGATGTCCCGCCGACGGAGCGACGGGGCTACAGTAGCGGGTTCTCTTCGCGAACGGGCACTGGCGCATGGCCGACTACCGAGTCCAACTCGATCTCTTCTCCGGACCGCTCGACCTGCTCCTCTATCTGGTGCGGCGGAACGAGGTGGACCTCGTGCAGTTGCCGATTGCCAAGATCACCCGGCAGTTCTTCCAGTTTCTGGAGGTCTTGGAGTTTCTCGACCTCGACCTGGTCGGCGACTTCATCGTGATGGCCAGCACGCTCGTCGAGCTGAAAAGTCGGCAGGTTCTGCCGAGGGCCGAGGAAGAGGAACCGGACGAGATTCCGCTGGCTGACGACTCGTGCAGCGAGTTGATTCAGCAACTGCTGGAGTACAAAAAGTACAAGGACGCCGCGCTGGCTCTCGAACACCAGGCGGCCGAGTGGCAGGAGCGGTATCCGCGACTGAGCGACGACCGGCCGACATCGGGCAAGGACCACGCGGCCGATCCGATCAAGGAGGTCGAACTGTGGGACTTGGTCAGTGCTCTGTCTCGCGTCCTGCAAAAGAAGCACGTTGAGGAGACATCGAGCATCCGCTACGACGACACTCCGATCTCGACCTACATCGACCGGATCGGTGCCCGGGTGCGTGAGACGGGTCGCGTCCCCTTCTCGGAGTTTTTTGAAGGGTCCAACCTGCGGAGCAAGATCATCGGCATCTTCCTCGCGGTCTTGGAACTCCTCCGCCACCACGGCTTCCGCGCCGAGCAACCGTCCGAGTTCTCGGAGATCTTCGTCCTGCCGCCTCTGGTCGAGGCCAACTCCATCAACTCAACCAGCGGCTCACCCGGTGAGACTCTCGCCGCAAGTGCCTGATACCGGGTGATCGAACTGTCAAAACCAGCCCGACGCGCAAGCGAGGGGGCCCGGGTGGGTCGAAGGTCCAACCCTCGCTTGCGCGTCGGGCTAGTGCTTTGTCACAGCTAAGAATTGGGGTTGTTGTCGTAGCCACGTTCGCCAGAACGTGAGCGAGACGCTGGATGGACCCCACGCTCTGGCGAGCGTGGCACCCCAAGATCAAGCTGTGACAAAGCACTAATGGTGAATGCCCCATTAAAAGCACTCCGCTTGCCAAAAGCACTCAAGGAACAAGTCGATGAATTGAACAGCCGCGTTCCGGCCATTCACCGCACAGCAAAGGACATCGACGCTCTTCTCAACTCACTGAGAGCGATTTCGCAAGTACTCCCCCTCCCCGAGAAAAGTGGCACCATTCCTTGAAACAATTTTCGCGTCGAAAGGAAACAACATCGTCGCATGGAACGCAGCCGAACGGGGAGCAATTGCGATGACTTTTGCTTCCACTGGACCGTGTGTCCGTCCGGGAATGGCCCCGTTGCAAAGTTGAAGCAGCGTCGTCTTGCCGTATCGAACCCGTTCAAAACAGTTACCACTTTTCCATGACAGCCAGTTCCACAACCGTTCACGAACTCCAACGATTGTGGAAGCCCCACAAAGAGCGATTGGCCGCGATCCAATCCGACCATCCCACGGCCGTTCGGGTTCATCGGGCGTGCAGTTGGTTGTCGCTGGCTGCTCGTCCTGGAACAACTTCTGGAGTGGGTCTACCTGCTTCGATGCCAACTGGTTCACGGAGCCGCGACATTCAACAGCCGTCTGAACCGCGACGCGATCAAGCACTGCACGACGATGCTTCGTCAGCTCGTGCCCGCACTGCTGAATTTGTTGATCGACCACGGCGCAGACGAAGATTGGGAGGCTCTGTGCTATCCACTCTTGAAGTCACATTTGGGCCGGGAATCGACGAACCGAAGGCGGTAAGACCTTCCAGTTCAACCTCCCTCCCGCAGGGTGAAAATGCTCCGAAACTAAAATGACTGCGGGGCAGGAAATCCCGCCCCGCAGCCGGCTGTGGCCTAGCTTTCAATCTCAGCCTCGGGACACTCCAAATCGGCAAACGAACTGTTCGTTGATCGAGGTCACTTCCCGTACCCTGCATCCAAGAATGACCCGGTGATCTGGTCAGCGAGGTCGAGGAACGCCTTCTGCGGCTTGCCGATGTCCCAAGGTACTTCCCCGCGTAAGCGGACTCGAATGTCGAGCGGGGGGGACGGACACGATTATCTCCCCGCTCGTCGCTGCCCTTTCGTTCAGTGCCCCGGCAACCTGATCTCGATTCCGTACCTCGGAGCGATTTCCAGCAGCTTGTCGAACTCTTCCTTTGTTGGTGGCGGGGCGGTGGTGGCTCCCTGCTCAACAGGCACGCCACACTCGAAGAACATTCGCTCCAGACCGGCGGGGGCGACCGTGATCAGCATCTTTGCTGGAAGGTTGGACTCGTTCTTGAACGAGTGAGAAGTCCCAATCGGCATGTTGGCGAACATCCCGGTCGTCGCCACGACACGCTCTTCGCCGATCTGAAAGGTGATCTCGCCCTCCAAGATGTAAAAGCCTTCTGCTTCCCGGCTGTGAATATGCGGGGGTGGTCCTCCTCCCGGTGGCACGATGGCTTCCCATAGGGCGTACTTGCCATTGGTGTCGTCACCGGTTGCCAGAAACCGGTACACGTCTCCGACGACGGCGATGGTCCGACCTTCGGTTGTACTATGGAGAGTTGCTGGACGGTTCACGGTCATCATGTTGTCTCACTGCATCGAGTGCGGTCATGAAAAAAATCATCGGTCCCTGCGAATCGCCTCTTGTTTGAAATGCACGAACCCTGCCTTCAAATAGTTGGGCAAGGCGGCGGGGTGATCCAGAGTACAGGTGTGCAGCCAGAATCGTTTCGGCTCGTAACTCCAGGCTTTGTCGATGGTCCATTGCAGGAACCATTTGCCAAGACCTTGACCGATGAAATCGGGCATCAGGCCGAATTGCACCAATTCAATCTCATGCGGATGGCGGCGATCCAACTCGGCAAACCCGGCGGGTGTGCCATCGACATGCAGAACGTGCAGCTCATCTCGTGGATCGCCGATGATGGCAGCCAGTGCCTCATCCGACATCTTTCGGCGACTCAACCAATTGAAGTCCTTGCCCACGGCGTTGTAGAGCGAGCGGTAATACGGCACGGTCGGTGATGGGAAGTGAAGAACCGTCAGGCTGACTCGTGGGGCCGGTACGGAGCGGTTCGAGCCAGCGAACATTTCAAGGTAGTAGACTGTGACTTCGACTGTCTCCATGTGTTCATTTCTCCGAACAACGGCAGGTTAGCGAACAATCCCGTGCCGGGCATTTCCTTCAATCACAGAGAAACCCTCAGCCCTTGTTGCACGAACCTCACGGGTTGTCTCTGTGCTAATTGCTGACCATCAACCAAAATCGTAGGATCGCTGACACAGACAACGGGACGAATAATGACGATTAGACAATGGATCGGCTCGCTGAAAATGTCCAACAGGCATGTGGCGAAGAGACAACAACATGATAACCACAGCAGCAGCGACTCCCGAGCAGGGACAGATGGTCAGCGTCCGGTCTCGCAACTGGATGGTGACGGAAGTTTCTGCCAGCACACTCCCACTCGAACGCCTACAAACCGGCCTGGAGTTGCCTCAGAATCTTCTCACGTTGTCGTCGGTTGAAGACGACGGTCTGGGTGAAGAACTAAACGTGATTTGGGAGCTTGAGCCGGGGGCCAGGGTGGTCGAGAAAGTGGCCCTCCCCGATCCCACGGGCTTCGATCCCCCCGATCAACTGGACGCCTTTCTTGATGCCGTTCGGTGGGGAGCGTCGTCATCGGCAGACGTGCGGACGATTCAGGCTCCGTTTCGTTCCGGCATCGACATCGAGGACTACCAACTTGATCCCGTGGTGCGGGCGATCCAGATGCCACGAGTCAGCCTTTTGGTTGCCGACGACGTGGGCCTCGGCAAGACGATTGAAGCGGGAATGGTGGCCCTCGAACTTATCATCCGTCACCGCGCCCGGAAGATCCTGATCGTCTGTCCGGCGTCACTTCAGGTGCAGTGGCAGAAGCAGATGCGGGACAAGTTCGGCCTCGACTTCCGCATCGTGAACTCCACGATGATGGGCGTGCTGCGCCGAAGTCGAGGCATTCACGTCAACCCGTGGAACCATTTCCCTCGGCTGATCACCAGCATCGACTTCCTCAAGCGGGAGCGACCGCTGCGACTGTTCCGTGAGTTGTTGCCGGGGCCGGACGACCCGGCCTACCCCCGAAAGTTTGATTTGCTGATCGTGGATGAGGCGCACAACTGCGCTCCGTCTGGTCGAGGCCGCTACGCCACGGATTCCATGCGGACCCACGCTCTTCGTCTGCTCGTGCCGCACTTTGAACACAAGCTGTTCCTTACGGCGACGCCGCACAACGGCTACCCGGAGAGTTTTTCGGCGCTGCTCGAATTGCTCGACAATCAGCGGTTTGCCCGCAGCACGCCGCCCGACCGCAAACAACTCAATGCGGTCATGGTCCGGCGCATGAAGTCGGAACTGCCGCCGAAGTGGGACGGCTCGCCACGGTTTCCTCGGCGGGTGCTGGACCCGATCGAGGTGCCGTACACGGATGAAGAGCGAGGCATTCATACGGCACTCCAGCAGTACGCCGAACTGCGGGTCAAACGCGCGCGGGACAACACGGAAACATTGGCGACCGAGTTCGTTCTCAAGACGTTGAAGAAACGACTCTTCTCCAGCCCGGCGGCATTTCTCACCACGCTCGATTCGCACGAGAAATCACTGCGAAATGCCAAACGGGGCAAGGCCGTCCGCCAGCCGTCGATTGGCCTCTTGAAGCAGGAACTCGACCGGATTGATGAGGACTACGCCGACGACACCGAATACGACGAGGCCACGACGGATGCGGTGGACGCGGCCTCGTTGTTGTTCAGCGAGCCGACTGAAGCGGAATTGGCATTGCTCAAGCGGATGCGGCAGTGGGCGGTGAAGGCGTCGGAGCAACTCGACTCCAAGGTGAACTGCCTCATCAAGTGGCTCAACACGCACATTCGTTCCGGCAAGAAATGGGGCAACGAGCGGGTCATCCTCTTCACCGAATATCGGGCCACGCAGAAATGGCTGACAGAAATTCTCGCCCAGCACGATTTCACGGGTGGCGACCGGATGAAGACCATGTACGGCGGCATGGATCAGGACGACCGGGAGGATGTCAAGAATGCCTTTCAGTCCGGACCCGATGAGACTCAGGTGCGCATTCTGCTGGCCACCGATGCCGCCGCCGAAGGCTTGAACCTTCAGAACCACTGCTACCGGCTGATCCACTACGAGATCCCGTGGAACCCGAATCGGCTGGAGCAGCGCAATGGGCGCATCGACCGACACGGACAACAGGGATTTCTTGCGCCCAACGGGGAGCGACAGGTCTTCGTGTATCACTTCGTCGGTCAGGGCTACCAGCAGCGGCAACAGTCCGCGATGACGACACGAGCTGCTGACCTGGATGCCGACCTCGAATTCCTGATGCGAGTAGCGCAGAAGGTCGAGACGATCCGCGAAGACCTGGGCAGCTACGGCACGGTGCTGGCCGATGATGTCGAGCACGCGATGCTCGGACGCGGCTATTCGATGCCGGGCGTCAGCCGGGCCGATACGAAGGTCGATCCCGTGCGGAAGATGCTCAAGTTTGAGCGGGACTTGGCCAAGCAGATCAGTGAACTGCTCGACCAATACCAGCAGACGCAGCGGGAGCTGCGACTCTCGCCCGAGAATGTTCGCAAGGTGGTCGAGGTCGGTCTGGCGCTGGCCGAGCAACCTCCATTGATTCCGATTCAGCATCCCTCCGGCAAGCCGGTCTTCACGCTGCCCGCCTTGAAGCACAGTTGGGCGGCGACGGCTGAGGGTCTGGAGCATCCCCACACCAGGGAGATTCGCCCGATCACGTTCGACCACGCCGCTGCCGATGGCCGGGACGACATCGTGCTGGTCCACCTGAACCACCGGCTCGTGCAAATGAGCCTGCGACTGCTGCGTGCCGAAGTCTGGTCGGTCAAGGGGCGGAAGCGTCTGCACCGCATCACGGCCCGGATCGTGCCGAATCACGTTCTCAGTTCACCAGCGGTCGTGGCACATGCCCGACTCGTGGTCATCGGCGGCGACAGTCATCGGTTGCATGAGGAGATCATCACGGCCGGCGGGACGCTGAAGGAAGGTCGCTTCTCCCGTTCCGGCGTCGGCGAGTTGGACACGCTGCTGGCCGCTGCCACGAACGACGAAGCCTACGAGCCGATGCAGAAGCACCTGCTGGAACTGTGGGACAAGTTCGCTCCGGCGCTGCAACAATCGCTCGAAGCCCGCATGAAGGACCGCACCAGCGGCCTTCAAAAGAAACTGGCCGAGCGAGCCGAGAAGGAAGCCGACGACATCCGGGCCATCCTGCTGGAACTCAAGCAGGCCATCGACACCGAACTGGACGAGCCGGAATACGAACAGATGACGTTGTTTGATGTTCCCGAAAAAGAACAGTTCGAGCGGAACCGTGATTTCCTGCGAGCCAGATCAAAGGCGATCCCGGAAGAAATCAAACGTGAAGTGGCCGCGATCCAATCCCGTTACGCCGACCCGCAACCCCGAATGTTCCCCGTGGCGGTGACGTTCTTGGTGCCGGAACGGATGAGGAAGGGTTAGCCACAGAGGCCACAGAGAACACAGAGGATATTATGAGTGACGATCTGACAGAAAAGATCATTGGCGCAGCGATTGAGGTTCATCGAATACTGGGGCCTGGACTGCTCGAATCCATCTATGAAGAGGCTCTTTTCATTGAGATGCAACTTCGTGGACTGAAGGTGGAGCGTCAGAAAGAACTCGATGTTTGCTACAAGGGGCACACGATCAAAGGGCTCCGAATTGATCTTCTTGTCGAATCGCAGGTGATCGTGGAGTTGAAATCCGTTAGTCGGATGCCAGAAGTGGCTCAGGCTCAGGTTCTCACTTACCTGAAAGCAACTGGCCTCAAACGAGCGTTGCTGATCAACTTTGGCCTTCCAAAATTAGTGGACGGCGTCAGTCGCTTTTCTCTGTGATCTCTGTGTCCTCTGTGGCTAAATCCCCATGTCCATCGCCCGCCATCACAACGACTGGCTGTTGCTTGTGCCGAACTCGGGGCCGTTTCTGAGTTTGCCGGTGTTGGCGCAGGCGTTTCCACAGGGGCTGGATGCGCACGATCCGGATCATGCGCGGCGGCTGCGCATGGCGTTTGAGGAGTGGGATGACAACCAGTTGGGCAAGCGGCCCGATCCGGTCCTTCATCGGGCGTGGATCAAGTTCGTGTTGGGTGAGACGCTGAGCTACGAGGAACTGCTGGCCGAGGGGCAGGCGATTCCGCAGACGCTCAAGAGCGAGGTCGCCGAATATCACGAGACGTTGCGGCCCGATTGGGTCGTCAACGATCCGGTCACGAAAGTGGCTCGGCTGCTCGTGCAGGGCTATCCCCGGTCGCAGTCGCTCACCAAGCCGGTGGCATTGTCGCGGTGGAAGACCTCGCCCGACACCCGCATGATGCAACTGCTGCACGACACGGGCATCCGGCTGGGTCTCGTCACCAATGGCGATCACTGGATGCTGGTGAACGCCCCCAAGAACGAAACGACCGGCTACGTCTCCTGGTACGCCAACCTTTGGCTGGAGGAGAAGGACACGCTGCGAGCCTTCCGCACGCTGCTCTGTGCCGAGCGATTTTTCGGCGTGCCGGACACGGAGACTCTCGATCTGAAGGACGGGCTGCTCGATAAGAGTGCCGCCGATCAGCAGGAAGTCACCGATCAGCTTGGCTATCAGGTCCGCAAGGCGGTCGAGGTCTTGATCCAGTCACTCGACAAGGCCGACCAGGACCACGGGGGCAAGCTGCTGACCGGCGTGGAGGAAAAAATCCTCTACGAGTCGGCGCTCACGGTCATGATGCGGCTGGTGTTCCTGTTCTGTGCCGAGGAGCGGGAACTGCTGCTGCTGGGCGATGACCTCTACGACAAGAACTACGCCGTCAGCACGCTGCGGGAACAGTTGGAGGTGGCGAAGAGCGAGCACACGGAGGAGATTCTGGGTCTGCGGTACGATGCCTGGCCACGACTGCTGACGACCTTCCGTGCGGTTTACGCCGGGGTCAATCACGACCGTCTCAAGCTCCCGGCCTACGGTGGCAGTCTGTTCAATCCCGACCGCTTCCCGTTCCTCGAAGGCCGTCCGCTTGGCACGAGTTGGCGGGACACCGAAGCCACGCCACTGCCGGTGAACAACAGGACCGTGTTGCACCTGCTCGATTCACTGCAATCGCTGGCCTCGAAGATCCCCGGTCAAAAGGAGGTCACTCGTCGCAAGCTGAGTTTCCGGTCGCTCGACATCGAACAGATTGGCCACGTTTACGAGGGCTTGCTCGACCACACCGCCAAGCGTGCCACGGAGCCGGTGCTCGGGCTGCAAGGAACGCGGGACAAGGAACCGGAAATCCCTTTGGCAGAGCTTGAAAAGCTGTTAGCCACAGAGGACACGGAGAGCACAGAGAGAATTACAAAACCTCGTCCTGCTTCTCTCTCTGTGACCTCTGTGAACTCTGTGGCTCATTTCTTGACCAAACTCACCGGGCGAAGTGAGTCGGCGATCAAAAAAGGATTGAACGCCGAGATTGACGATCAACTCGCCAGCCGATTTGGTACGGCTTGTCAGGACTCAATGCTCTGGAAACGAGTCAAACCATTCGCTGGGTTGGTGCGGCAGGACACGACTGGCTATCCGGTGGTCATCACCACGGGGAGCGTCTTTGTCACGTCAGGCACCGACCGGCGCAGCAGCGGGACGCACTACACGCCGAAGAGTCTCACCGAACCGATCGTGCAGTACACGTTGGAGCCGTTGGTCTACATCGGCCCCGCCGAGGGATTGCCGAAAGAGCAATGGAAGCTCCGCTCGGCCAAGGAACTGCTCGCTCTGAAGATTTGCGATATGGCCTGTGGATCGGGAGCGTTTCTGGTTCAAGCCTGTCGATACATGGCGACACGGTTGCAGGAGGCTTGGGAAGAGGGATTAGCCACAGAGATCACAGAGCACACCGAGAAAGAACAACAAGAACCGAAGAAACGCTTCCTGGATTGGAAGACTTGTCTTTTTAGCTCCGTGCCCTCTGTGTCCTCTGTGGCACTTTCTTCCGACGAAGAACAGGAGATCTACGCTCTGCGGATCGTCGCTCAGCGGTGCTTGTACGGTGTGGACATCAACCCGTTGGCCGTTGAGATGGCGAAGTTGTCGTTGTGGTTGCTGACGCTCGCCAAGGACAAGCCATTTGAGTTTTTGGATCATTCCATTCGCTGCGGTGATTCATTGGTCGGCATTCATAACACGGAGCAACTGCGGAAATTTAACCTCGACGGCAAGGGGGAAGACAACCGGCTGTTCCTCCAGTTCATGGACGAGAAGATCAAGGAGGCCATCGCCCTGCGTCGCCAGATCACCGAGATGCAGGCCAACACGGTTGAGGATGTCGAAGCTCAGGATCGGATGCTGCGGGAAGCGAATGAGAAGATCGACCGCCTCAAGTGTGCCGCCGACATGTTGATCTCAGCCGAGTTCGTTCCCGGTTCCACTGCTGACAAGCGAGCCGCCAGAGACGGTGCGGCGATCAAGGTCGCCGTGCATTTCAACGACAGCGAGCTGCCCACGTTTCGCCGGGAAGTGCAGAAGGCACTCGGCGGTCAGGTAACGTTTCACTGGCCGCTAGAGTTTCCCGAAGTCATGGTTGAGCGGAGTGGGTTTGATGCGTTCGTGGGGAATCCGCCGTTCATGGGCGGAACTCAGATCAGTGAGCACAATGGGCAAACCTATAAAAGGTTTCTGTCCGAATGCTGGCCTCATCTTCAAAGTCGAGCCGACCTCTGCGTGATCTTTTCTCTCAGAGCCTGGCAACTCGTCCGGGAATCAGGCGGAATTGGATTGATCGGGTCAAATTCGACGTCGGAGACAGATTCTCGCCTTTCTGGTCCTGCATTTCTCATTTCGAATGGAACGACGATATATCGAGCTGTGAAGTCCATGACATGGCCAGGAGATGCGGCCGTTTATATATGCCATGTATACTATTACAAAGGAGCATGGGCGGGTGCCGTTTATCTCGACGACGATCAGGTCAACAGCATCGACTCAGCCTTCGCGGCAAAGAAGGAATCTTTAGAGCCTCGCCCTCTGAACTCAAATAGAGAGTCGGCTTACACAGGCACCAAAGTGTATGGCAATGGGTTTGTAATTCATCCCGAAATAGCAACAAAGTTGTTTGAGAATTCCTCAATTTACCGACAAGTTGTGAAACCTTATTTAATTGGCAGAGAGACGAACGAAGATCCGGAATGTCGCCCTGCCCGCTTCATTATTGATTTTACCGGGCTGAGCAAAGAACAAGCCCAGAGTTTCCCAATGGCATGGGAAATCATCGACCGACACGTTCGAGAGGAACGTCAATCCGCACCGGAAAAGAGGATGAGAGACGTGTGGTGGCAGTTTCAACGACCCCGAGCGGAACTGTATAGAAAACTGGCAGAGAATGGGGTTGCCTGGGTCGCTTCAATACATAGTGACACGCTGGCCTTTGCAGGGATTCCGGTCGCGGTGGACCACCCAATCGTAATTTCCCACGCGGTAATTGTTCTCGCCCTTCGAGAACACGGCGAATTTGCTGTCGTGCAAGGGGCGGTTCACGCTGCATGGGCTAGACAATACGGCTCGTCTATTAAGGGCGATTTGCGATATACGTTAAGCGACTGCTTTGAAACTTTTCCATTTCCAGCCAATTCAGACGCTCTCAATCAGGTCGGATTTTCATACTTCGAGCACCGCCGCTTGCTCATGATGTCGAGACAGGAAGGACTTACCGAATCCTACAAGCGATTCAACGCGCCCAAGGAAACCAGCGCCGACATCCAGAAGCTCCGTCAACTGCACGTCGAGATGGACAACGCTGTCGCCGCCGCCTACGGCTGGACCGACCTCGACCTCGGCCACGGCTTCCACGAGACGAAGCAAGGCGTCCGTTACACGATCAGCGAACCCGCCCGACGTGAAGTCCTCGCTCGCCTGCTCAAGCTGAACCACGAACGCTACGCCGAAGAAGTGAGGCAAGGGCTGCACGAGAAGAAGAAGGGGCGAGGGAAGAAGAAAGCAGAGCCGGACGAAAGCGGCGGGCTGTTCGAGTAGAATGAAGTCAGCAACAAAAAAAGGAGACAAGCCATGAGCCTGACCGAAACCGTGATCGAGGGGACGCTAAAGCCGGACGGCACACTGGTGCTGGACGAGAAGCCGAAACTGCCTGCGGGCCGGGTGACGGTCGTCCTGCGCCAGAAGGCAGAAGTCGTCTTGCCGAAGGACGACCCCTTCTGGCGGCGGATGCAAGCGATGTGGGCCATCCCGAAATCCTCCGGGACCGCCTCCGATGGTGGAGCGAACACGTTGGCCG
>JAYUFF010000199.1:0-2513 GCA_043738825.1 Schlesneria sp. | reverse complement strand
CACGACGGAGTGACGGCCCACGCTCAACCCGTTCCAGAACCGGGGGACTCACTTCCCCCGCTCACAGGGCACGACTTGCCGATCATCGCCGAAGACCTCGGCATGATTACCGAGGAGGTCAACGCCCTCCGTCGCCGATTCGAGTTGCCCGGCATGAAGGTCTTGCAGTTCATGCTGCCGGGCGAAGCGTGGGACGACACGCGGGCCGAGGACTTCGAGCCGAACTCGGTCGTCTACACGGGAACGCACGACAACGACACGTCGCTCGGCTGGTTTCGTTCCGAAATGCTTCCGCGTCCCGAGATGCTCGACCGTCTACGCCGTTACGTCCCGTGCGACGAGTCCCGTTTCGCGTGGGAGTTCATCGAGTTCGCCTGGCACGCCGGCTCGAACATCGCCATCGCCCCGTTGCAGGACGTGCTGTCCCTCGATTCCTCCGCGAGAATGAACACGCCGGGCACGTCCGGCGACGCGACGACCAACTGGAAATGGAAGCTCTCACCCGGACTGCTGACCGACGACCTCAAGCACCGCCTGTCCGAACTGACCCGCGCGACGGGACGGTGACTCAGCATCAATTTTGTCAGGCGAATCGACGACAAGGCCATCACTCTCGCGCACCCATGAAGACTCCGGTAATCAAACTCGATGAGACGACCGTCCGTCGCGGCTTTCCAATAGGTGACCGCGTTGCCGGTTGGTTCTTCCGACTCAAAGAGCAGTCACCCGGCGTTTGGCGTGCTGAAGGGACCGGTCTCTGGGGCCGAATGGTGAGCGATGTCGGTTCAGATGAGAAAAAGTTGTTAGAGAGTTGTTTCACAGCAGCCGAACGCATCAATGCGCAGATCGCCGCCACCGTCGAATGACCTGCATCGCAATGGTTGACTAACTCACTTCTCATCTGGCTTGAGAGCCGCCGGCGGAGTGGAGCGATGGGCGAGATGTGGCTTGTCGATGTGGAACCGGTGCAGCGTTCGATGGATGATCGGTGCGAAGATGATGCCCGAGGCGAGGATCACGATGAAGCCGCTGTAGAGCGCATACATCCCCGCGAACAGCTTGCCGTTGACCGTTTGCGGCTGCGCCAGCGGTCCCATGCCCGACAGAATCATCGACGCATTCAGGAAGGCATCGAGCCACGTCATCCCTTCATAGAAGTGATAGCCCGCCATGCCGCCCCACAGCGACAGACCGATCAGGCCGAAGCCGGCCAGAATGCTGAGGGCCAAGCGCCCCAGATACTGAGCCAGCGGTAACAGCGGATGCGTGTGATGTTCAAACATGAGTGTCGATCAAAGAGGGACTCGAACGGGCTGGAAGGGCGACGGGATTCTATTTCGTGACGAGGCGCTGTGACAGCCAGCCCATCAGGGCCATCGCCTGATTGAATCCAGGAAGGGTGTCACGGTCACGGAGCCTCGACGTGGCCGTGAGTCCGGGAAAACAACTTGACCTACCGCTACTGTGATGAATTGGGTTGGAAAGATTCAGTGCCAAGTGAGAAGTGCAAAGTCCGAAGTGCAAAGTGAAAGAGGGACAACCACACTTCCCAATGGGAACCGACATCCCGACCTGTCGCCTTGGCAGGCGTTGCGACGGACAGGAGTGTCTGCACTTTGCACTTCTCACTTTGCACTCAACTCCAACAAGCGAACTGTCACAGTAGAACTACTCACACGGCCACGTCGAAGCTCCGTGACCGTGGCACCCAAAGGGAAACTGGCGATGGCCTTGACCAGCTCGTCACCCAATGCAATTCGGCAGCGTTCGAGTGCTTTGAATCAGGTCGCTGCGACAGCCGTCTCAACTCCGCGCGACCTTCCCCAATAGAGCCACTCCAGCAGCGGCGAGGCCATCAGCGTCGTGACGATCGCCATCACGACCATGATCGAAAACAGTGGCGACGTGATGAGGCCCCGTTCGAGGCCGATGTTGAGGATGATCAACTCCATCAGCCCGCGTGCGTTCATCAGCGTGGCGATGGCCAGCGACGTGCGCTGGTCCTCACCGTTCAGACGCGCTGCCACCCAGCAGCCGCCCCCTTTGCCGAGGCACGCGGCCAGCAGGACGACTGTTGCCACGAACCACAGGTGCGGCGAATCGACCAGATCGAGGCGCGTGTTCAGGCCCGAGTACGTGAAGAAGACGGGGACCAGCAATCCCGTGGCCAACGGTTCAACCTGCTTCGTCAGTTCGCGAGCGAACAATCCGCGCGGCATCGCGCAGCCGAGGATGAACGCGCCGAAGATCGCATAGATCCCGATGGTGTCCGTGATCCACGAGCCGAGCATCATTAGCATCATCGCGAACGACATCATCGCCGGTGTCACTTTGCCCTCACGCTCAGCCATCCGTCCGAGAGGCTTCAACGCCCAGCGGACGACGGTCAGCGTGAGGACCGCATACGCCGCACCTCCTCCAATCGCGAGTGCCGCGATTGTGGCATTCGACTCGAAACTGGAAAGAACAACGGCGAGCAGACACCACGCGGCCGCATCGTCCATCGCGCCGGC
>JAYUFF010000198.1:0-2518 GCA_043738825.1 Schlesneria sp. | reverse complement strand
AACTTCGCCAACTCGCGCGGATCGCAGCCGATGAGATGCGGTGCGAGTTCGCGCAACCCCGCGCGCACCCCCTCGGCATAGGCCGGCAGATAGAACGGCCCAAGCGGACAGACCTCGCCGTAGCCGGTGAGGCCGGCGTCGGTCTCGACACCGACGATCGTGCTGTCGAACACCGAAACCGACTTGCCGCCGGACCACTTGTAGCTCCCCTCGTGCAGCGGCAGTTCCACGCGATGAGCAAAGATGCGAGTGATCTTCATGAGCGGATTCCGTTCGGTTGAAACGTCCCCGCCGACCTTGCGTCGGTGGAACGATGATTGGCCACTAACTGTGGTTCTTGATGTTCCCGCCACCACCGAGCTTGTCTCGGTGGTGCGATGATTGGCAACTATCGAGGGCTGCCCCGAGTGGTCAATCACGGCTCCACCGAGACAAGCTCGGCGGGGAGCAAACAGAAAAGTGGTCGAGTCGCGTTATGATAACTCGTGCCCTGCCTCGGTCTCTTGGCTGACTCCATCACAGCGACATCAAAATGCGCACAACACTACTGGCCTCAAAGCCGCTCTCCTCGAACTCGCTTGCGTCTGTCCTGGCAACGGTTGAGGTCTCCGTCCTGGAGCGTCTCTTCGATCAGGTGCCGGACGTGGCGTTCTTCCTGAAGGACCGCGAAGGGCGCTACACCTCGGTGAATGCGTCGTTGGTGGAGCGACATGGTCTGCAACGCAAATCGCAGGTGCTCGGTCGGCGTCCGAGCGACATCTGCCCCGGTGACTTCGGTCGCATTCCCGCACAGCAAGACGCCGCCGTGCTGCGCTCCGGCCGCCCGTTGCTCGATCACTTGGAGCTGCACTGGTACGCCCCGAACCAACCCTGTTGGTGCCTGACGACGAAGCTGCCGCTGCTTGCTGCCGACGGCCACATCATCGGCTTGATCGGCATCTCTCGCGACGTGCGTGCTCCGATCAAGACGCAGGAAATCCCCACCGCCGTCGCCACCGCGCTGGACCACTTCGAGCACCACCTCGCCGACCCGATCACTCCGGCCTCGCTGGCGAAGTCCGCCGGCCTCTCGCCGTTGCGGTTGGCTCGTCTGATGAAGCGTTTCTTCGGCCTCACTCCGAGCCAGTACATCGCCAAGAATCGAATCGCGGCCGCATCGGTCCTGTTGCGCGAGACCAATCAATCGGTCTCCGACATCGCCCTGTCCTGCGGCTACTACGACCACAGCGCGTTCACGCGAGCGTTTCGCAAGATTGCCGGAGTCTCGCCAACCCAGTTCCGCGAACTCTAGGACACCGAGCGGCTGGTGTAACGGTGCGACATCGGGTTGAATGAATTACGTGGGGTGAGCCCTGCGCTGACCCGCCTCGTCTTCCCATTCGACAAGGGTCGAGTGACCTGCGGGCAACCGCGACAATTCCAAGGCATCAGGGTCGAGCCTTCGTTCGCCCGTCTCCTTCAATTCCTGCAGCATCGCGGCTGCTCACCAGCCGTGCTGAAAACTTCAGTGCAGTCCGCTTCCCTCACACAAGGTCATTTCATGCTCAAGAGAACACGGCCACTTCCGCTGCTTCTGATGTTCGGTCTGATGATTTCTGGCTGCGGCCAGAGTAATCCGCCGCCGACCGTGACCGGCGATCCCGCTGGTCCCCCCGTGACATTGACGCCGACTCCGGGAACCGTTGCGACGGGAGTACCGGGCAAGGCCACCACCGCGACAACGGAGGATCCTCCCGTGGCCCGCGCCAAGCCGCTGGTCGAGACGACGCCGAAGATCGCGGTGGCTGTCAATGCTCAAACGTTTCCCGAGTCCGCGTTTCTCGGTGACGATGTCGTCGGGCTGGTGGTCGGTCACCCGAAGCGCATCACGGCCTGGCCCGTCTATCTGATGCTGAAGGAGGCGGGACTGCTGGAGTCCTTCGAGCAGCAGACTCGGGGATTCAACCTCAAGCCCGAAGACATCGAACGAGTGACGCTGGTCATTGACCAAACGTCGATCAACACGACCGCCAAAGTGGTTGGTTTGGAAGCGGGTGGAGAAGAGCCACCCGCCGCAGCGATCGATCAATACCAATTCGAGATCAACCTCAAGCAGACGGCGCTGGCCTTTCACAACTTTCACGACTCATACACGCGGTTCCCGCGCGCCAATGGCAATGGTGAGGGAAACCAAACGGGACTCAGTTGGCGGGTGCATCTGTTGCCGTTCATTGGGGAAGCCGAACTCCATCAGCAGTTCCATTTCGACGAACCCTGGGACAGCGACCACAACAAGACGCTGATCGCGAAGATGCCAGCCCTCTTTCAGTCGCCGGGAGTCACCGAGGAAGGCAAAACCTCGATGCACGTCTTCACCGGCAAGAACACTCCGTTTGACGGCGAAAAGGGAACGCCGATTAGCGACTTCACCGACGGCACTTCCAACACGATCCTCGCCGTTCTGGCCGGGGCCGACACCGCCGAGGTCTGGACGAAGCCGGGCGGCTTGAAGTTTGATCCGACCACGTGCAAGAAGGCC
>JAYUFF010000197.1:0-2518 GCA_043738825.1 Schlesneria sp. | reverse complement strand
ATGTCGCCAATGAAACCAAATGCCGTTCCTTTCGTCCTGTGCGCGTTGATCACACTTCAAGAGAATCACCACCGGTTGAATGCCGCCGAGCATCCGGTTCCTGAGAGTCCGCTGTGGCTGACGTATTCCGGCGACAACGGACCGGGCGCGGGCAAGCACATCGTCCTGATCGCGGCGGATCAGGAATACCGCAGCGAGTATTCGATGCCGATGCTGGCGCGGCTCTTGGCCAAGCATCATGGGTTTCACTGCACCGTTCTCTTCAGCTTGAACAAGGACAACGATATCGATCCAACGCAGAAGATTCGGTGGGAAGACAAGTCCGTCACTCACAACATTCCCGGCCTCGAACATTTGGAGAAGTGCGACCTCGTCATCTTGTTCAGCCGACTGATTTCTCTGCCGCCCGAGCAATTGAAGCACATCTACAACTACCTCGATTCCGGGAAACCGATCATCGGCATCCGCACCGCCAATCACGGTTTCATTGACTTCGACTATCGGAAGGACGGCAAGAAGATCGACTTCGGTGAAAGTGTGCTGGGCGGTTCATTCCGCAATCATCATGGTCGCTGGCAGCAGGATTCCACTCGCGGCATCATCGTCGAGCAGAACAAAACTCATCCCGTTCTGAAGGGCGTCAAGGACATCTGGGGCACCTCGGATGTCTATCGCACCTACAAGGAAGGTGGCAGTCTTCCCGAAGATTGTCTGCCGCTGGTGGACGGCCAGCCGCTGATGGGTCGCAAGCACGATGACGCAGTGAATGCCGAGCTGATTTCGCTACCGGTCGCCTGGGTGAGAACATGGACCGGAAACGCCGGACACACCGCGCGAGTCTTCCATGTCACGATGGGAAGTGCGCAGGATTTTCAAAGTGAAGGGCTTCGCCGCCTGACCGTGAATGCGGCCTACTGGTGCTTACACATGGACGCCGACATCAACGACAAATCCTGCATGGATCTTGTCGGCGAATACAACCCACCCGACAGCGGGTTTGCCTACAAGCAACTCAACATCGTGCCAAGAAAACCCAGCTTCTACAAATAGCGTCACGAATGGTTGCCCAAATCAGCAGAATCAGAATAGGAACACCGTGTCTCGTCTCGTCTGTTTTCCGCTGTTGCTGATGTGGCTTGTCGCTGGCGTCGAGGCCGCCGAGCCGGACCCGGTGCCCCTGCGCGGATTGCGGGAGGTGAGCCACGCGAGCGTCGAGCTTCACGGCGGATTCTGGGGGCCGTGTCTGAAAACCCACGCCGACGTGACCATCCCTCATGCCCTGAGCGCATTGGAAAGCGATGGGCACGTCACCAACTTTGACAAGGCGGCGGGCAGATTCGATGGCCCGCTCAAAGGGCACCATGCCTTCGACTCCGACCTGCATAAGGCCCTCGAAGGAGCGATGTATTCGCTGCGGCACAATGACGACGCTCCATTGCGACGGCGCGTCGATGACATTCTCGATCGCATCCTCGCCGCTCAGGAGAAGGATGGCTTTCTCGTCTCGTACTTCATCGTCCAGCAGCGCGACCAGCGGTGGGAGGATCTGCGTCTGGGGCACCAGATGTATAACGCCGGCCATTTCTTTGAGCTGGCCGTGGAGCATCAGTCGCTGACGGGTGATCGCCGCGTGCTCGATGCCGCGAGGCGCTTCGCCGATCACATCGACGGAGTGTTTGGTCCGGGCAAACGCTATGACGTGGATGGGCACCAGGAAGTCGAGCTGGCATTGATCAAGCTCTATCGCGCCACGGGCGAGCGGCGATATCTGGAATTGGCGAGCTTCTTTCTGGATGAGCGAGGTTACGCTCACGGAGCGGAGCGCAAGCCGTTTGATCCCCAATCCGTGACAACCCCGGTGAAGCCCGAAGGCCCGCTGATGGCCGAGCAGCGCGCTGATCTGCTCGGCGGCATCACGGTCCTTCAGGGCAAGGCTCTGGACGGCGACCAGCGCCCGATCAACCTCACTGCCATGCCGTACTATGCTTGGCAAAACCGAGACAAGGGAGCCATGACCGTCTGGATCAGAAAGCCATGACGGGGCCATTTCATAAAATGGATTTGTCCCTCACAAATAATTACAAACAAAAAGAGATCTGCGCCATTCGTGTTGGAACGCAGCAATCAGCCGCCGGGCGGTAGACCACAAGTAAGCGAAACCGAACCGTGACGTATCGATCACGAGTATTGACCAAGAAAACATCCCATGCTCCGCTCGCTCATCCTGCCAACATTCGCCCTCGCAACGCTGTTGCTTAGCACTTCTCACGCGGCCGACGCGCCCGTCGTCGGGGCCACCTTCGATGAGAAGACAGATATCGCTTACCCGGTAAGCCACGCGATTGTGGATGTCACGAAGGCTCCGTATCACGCGAAGGGAGACGGCCAGACCGACGACACGGAGGCACTTCAGCGGGCGCTCTTCGATGTGATGGGGCAGCACAAGTTGCTCTATTTTCCGAACGGGACGTATCTGGTTTCCAAGACGCTGAACTGGTCGAAGAAGAACTCGGCGGGG
>JAYUFF010000196.1:0-6644 GCA_043738825.1 Schlesneria sp. | reverse complement strand
CCCCTCACCCTAACCCTCTCCCCCCCAAAGCGGGGGGCGAGGGGACCAAGCAAGGAATCACACCGTCATCCGAGGCGAATCGTCTCACGCTCATCCGGCGGCTGAATTATGATCTGCTCGGGCTGCCACCAACACCCGATGAGGTCGCCGAGTTCGTGGCCGATGCGCGGCCGGACGCCTACGAGCGGCTCGCTGATCGGTTGCTCGCGTCGCCTCATTTTGGTGAGCGCTGGGCGCGGCACTGGCTGGATGTCGTGCGGTTCGCCGAAAGCGATGGCTTTGAAACCAATCAGCCTCGACCCAATGCGTGGCCTTACCGCGACTACGTCATCCGCGCGTTCAACGAAGACAAACCGTTCGAGCAGTTCGTGACCGAGCAGCTTGCGGGCGACATGCTCGGCGCGGATGAGGCGACCGGCTTCATCGTGGGTGGTGCTGTCGATCGCGTGAAGAGTCCCGATCCCGGCCTGACCGCTCAGCAACGCGCCGACGAATTGCACGACATGGTCAGCACCACGGGCAGCGCGTTCCTCGGCCTGACCGTCGGCTGTGCGCGCTGTCACAATCACAAATTTGACCCGATCTCGCAGGTCGATTACTACTCGATGAAGGCGGTCTTCGCGGGAGTCCAACACGGCGAACGATCGCTCCCGCCTTCAAACCAGCCCGATCGCGAACAGCAGATCGCCGGCGTGAAAACCGAGCTGGATGAGATCGAACGCGCGCTGTGGGCCTTCGAGCCGCTGGCTGTTGTCGTGGCTCGGGCTGCCAGCCTGAGTCCCCCTTCCCCCACAAACACCAAGCCCGAAACGCGACCTCGTCGCGCCGCCGTCCAGCGTCGCGCCAACATCGACCGCTTCGCCCCCACGCGAGCCAAGTTCGTCCGGTTCACGATCGACGAGACCAACAACGGCTCACAACCTTGCCTCGACGAAGTGGAAATCTTCACGACCGAGGCCAAGCCGCGCAACGTCGCGCTGGCCGCTCACGGGACGAAGGTCACGTCGTCGTCGGACCTGCCCGGTTACGAGATTCATCAGCTCCAGCACGTCCACGACGGCCGCTACGGCAACAGCGCGAGTTGGATTTCCAACGAGGCGGGTAAAGGCTGGGTGCTGTTCGAGTTTCCCGAGGCCGTCGAAATCGACCGCGTGCTGTGGAGCCGCGACCGTCCCGCCGACGGCAAGTTCAACGATCGCATCGCCACGAAGTACCGCATCGAAATCGGAACGACCTCCGACAACCTGCATGTCGTCGCCACGGCTGAGGACCGTCAGCCCATCGGCAGCGCGACGGCACCGCAGCCGACGCGAGCGGCCATCAACGAGCAGGACCAACGCGAAGCCGAACGCCTCACCGCGCGACAGGCTTCGCTCAACGAGACGCTACGCCAACTGACGACGCAGTCGCAGGTCTACGCCGGACGATTCGTGGCTCCCGAACCAACGAACCGCTTCCATCGCGGCGACCCCTTGCAACCGAAAGAGCCAATCGCACCGGCGAGCTTGGCGTCGTTCGGCCAAACATGGACGCTGCCGCTCGACGCGCCGGAAGCCTCGCGCCGACAGCAGTTGGCCAAGTGGATCACCGACCCGCAGCATCCGCTCACGTCGCGCGTGCTGGTCAATCGACTCTGGCACTCTCACTTCGGACAGGGCCTCGTGACAACGCCGAGCGACTTTGGACGCAACGGTGCGCTGCCGTCGCATCCCGAGTTGTTGGACTGGCTGGCCAGTGAAGCGGGACAAGGGGACAAGGGGACAAGGAGACAAGGGGAGCAGAATCAGAAAGCGCATGGTTTGCTTCCCCTTGTCTCCTTGTCCCCTTGTCCCCCCCTCTCTCCAAAGCGAATTCACCGCCTAATCGTCACCTCCGCCACCTACCGTCAAAGCAGCGCGGCGCGGCCCGACGCGATGCTGGCCGATGCGGGGACGAGGCTGCTGTGGCGTTATCCGCCCCGGCGGTTGGAGGCCGAGCCGCTGCGCGATGCGATCCTCGCCGTGTGTGGCAACCTCGACGATCGCATGGGCGGGCCGGGTTTCGATCTGTTTGAACCGAACACGAACTACGTGAAGGTCTACAACTCGAAGAAGGAGTTCGGCTCGGCCGACTGGCGGCGCATGGTCTATCAGTCCAAGCCGAGAATGCAGCTCGACGACGTGTTCGGCCAGTTCGACTGCCCCGACGCCGGCCAAATCACCCCGAAGCGCACGAGTTCCATCACGGCCCTGCAAGCGCTGAACCTGCTCAACAGCCGCTTCATCGTCCAGCAGGCGTCTCTCTTCGCGAGCCGCCTCGAACACGAAGCCGGTCCCGACACAAACGCCCAAGTCCGCCGAGCCTACTCGCTGGCATTCCTCCGCACTCCGACAGACGACGAACAATCCGCTGCCGTTGAGTTCGCCAAAGTCCACGGCCTGCCAGCCTTCTGCCGCGCGCTGCTGAATGCCAACGAGTTCCTGTTCGTGTTTTGACATTGGGTTTGGAGCCGTGACCGATGACGAACTTCACTCTGACCGCCCTGCGCTTCATCTTTCTGCCTCTCTCTTTCTGTCTCCTGCTTTGTCTGGGCAAGAAGAGGTAGACAGAAAGAGAGAGGCGGAAAAATGAAAACGCGGAAGTCATGGGAACCCTAGCAGGACAGACAGAATCAGATGGCCATCCTCTACACCGACGACAGGTTCCTCGATCACGAAACCGGGACGCATCGCGAGCGGCCGGAGCGGCTGAAGGCGATCACGGCGGAGTTGGCTCGCACGGGATTGGCCGCGCGGTGCCAGGCGGGCGAGACGCGAGTCGCCTCCATCGAGGAGTTGACTCGGTTGCACGATGGCAAGTACCGCGAGCGGCTCGAAAAGTTTGCGGCGATGGGCGGCGGGTGGATTGAGCAGGATACGTTTGTCTCGCCGAAGTCTTACGAGGTGGCGTGCCGTGCGGTAGGGACGTGTCAGGCGGCGGTCGATGCTGTGATGAAGGGGCCGGACAAGACGGCGCTGTGTCTGGTGCGACCGCCCGGTCATCACGCGCTGGCTCACGATGCGATGGGGTTCTGTCTGTTCAACAACGTCGCGCTGGCGGCCGATTGCGCGGTGAAGCAGCACAAACTCGAACGAGTCCTCGTCATCGACTGGGACGTGCATCACGGCAATGGAACGCAGGACATCTTCTACGAACGGGACGATGTCTGGTTCCTGTCGGCGCACCGTTTCCCGTTCTATCCGGGAACAGGCAAGAAGGATGAGACCGGCACGGGGAAGGGCCTCGCGACGAAGTTCAATCTGCCGGTCGCGTTTGGCGCGCCTCGCAAGGACTATCTCGCGCAGTTCGAGTCGCTGCTGACCGACGCGGCGTCGAAGTGCAAACCGCAGTTGGTGCTGATCAGCGCGGGCTTCGACGCTCACGCCGAAGACCCGATCGGCTCGCTCGGCCTGCAAACGGAAGACTTCGAGACGCTGACGAAGCTCGTGCAGCAGGTAGCGAAGACATATTGCGCGGGCCGCGTCGTGAGTTGCCTCGAAGGGGGCTACAACGTCGATCGGCTGGCCGAATCGGTCGCATGCCATCTGCGGACGTTGCTGGAGGGTGAGAAGTGAGGCAAGGTAGCCCTGTCGCTCTGCGACAGGAGGCGCGATGAGTATTGGACGCTGATCTGTCGATTCACCTTGAACAGCGACGGACGCGGAACTCTGCTCTCGCTTCCTGTCGCGGAGCGACAGGGCTACCTTCAAACGGCGACCTCACCCCACCGGCGCGCGCCGTTGGCGTGGCGGCTAAACGGTGGGGATTGTGTTATTCTCTCGCCGCGCTCGTCGGGCCGCCTCGGTGCGGCATCACCCCTGGCATGGAATCGCTGTGATGATCGAAACGCCTGCGCCAGACATCGAACTGGCTGAGAACGCCGCCTCGCTGGCGAACGCTCGGGAATTGAGTGCCACGAAGAATTCGGTAGTTGCTGGCGAGCCAGTCTGGCTCGGCTTCGATCTCGGCGGGACGAAGATGAGTGCCGTGCTGTTCGATCGGAACTTCGAGCCGATCACGCGCCGCAAGAAGAAGACGCGCGGGGCCGATGGGGTCGAGGCCGGTGTCGAACGCATCCGCTCGACCATCGAGAAGCTGCTCGAAGATGGTCTCGTCTCGAAAGATCGACTCGGCGGGATCGGCATCGGCTGTCCAGGGCCGCTCGATCTGGATGAGGGCGTGATTCTCGAACTGCCCAATCTCGGTTGGAAGAACGTGCCGCTCAAGAAGATTTTGGAGAAGGAGTTCGGGTGCCCGGTCTCGATCTGCAACGATGTGGATGCGGGCGTCTATGGGGAGTACCGCTTCGGAGCCGCCGTGGGGGCACGCACGGCGCTCGGTGTCTTTCCGGGGACGGGCATCGGCGGCGGGATGGTCTACGAGGGGAGCATCTTTCGCGGCAAGACATCGAGTTGTCTGGAGATCGGCCATGTGCTCATGAATCCCGATGGTGTGTTGTGCGGTTGTGGGCGACGAGGCTGTTTGGAGACCGTCGCCAGTCGGTTGTCGATGTCGGCCGAGATCGCCAAAGCCGCATATCGCGGTCAGTCTCCCCACATCCTGCGAGTCGCCGGGACGGACCTCGCCAACATCCGCAGCGGCACGATCAAGGAAGCGATTGAGGCGGGCGACGCGGTCGTCGAACAAATCCTGCGCGACGGCGCGAGGCATCTCGGCACGGCGATCGCCGGCGCGGTGAACCTACTGCTACCGGATGTGATCGTACTCGGCGGCGGTCTCGTCGAGGCTCTGCCCAAACTGTACTTGGACGAAGTGGGCAAGTCGCTCGTGAAACACGTGATGCCTTCGTTCCAGAAGACCTACGAATTGAAAGTGGCCAAGCTCGGCGACGATGCCGGCGCAATGGGAGCCGCCGCGTGGGCCAGACGCTGCGTGGAGGCTTGATAAGCAGAGTGAGAAGTTGCCAGTGAAAATTTTGAAGTGCAAAGTGGGAGGAGATCGGAGTGGGAACAACTCAGGCGGCCAATGAGGTGTTGGAGGATCGGCTGCTCGACTTTGCGGCGCGTTGTGGGCTGGTCGTAGATGCGCTGCCCGAGACGCGAATGGGGCGGCATGTGGCCGGTCAGTTGGTCCGTTGCGGAACGTCATCGGCTCCGAACTATGCCGAAGCCTGTGCCGCAGAAAGCCGCAACGACTTCATTCACAAGTTGGGGATCGCCCTCAAGGAACTGCGTGAGTCTCGTGTCTGGCTCAAGCTCTGCATCAAATGCAAGCTGCTTCCATCGACTCGTCTGGTTCCACTCACCGATGAATACAACCAGCTAATCAAGATACTTGGAAAGTCTATCGTCACAGCAACAACAAACAGCTCCGAACCAGTGCCACGTCGCGCGCGTCGCCAAGCCTAGATTCACAATTCACTTTGCACTTCAAACTTTTCGCTGGCAACTTCTCACTCAACCGAGTTCTCCGCCTTACAACCATCACCTCACATGCCAGCCGACTCAACCACTACCTCACGCCCTTCAACCGCTCGTCCGGCGGCGGTCATCGACATTGGGACGACTTCGATCCGCATGGCGATTGCCGAGATCGACGATCTCGCCAACGTGCGGCTGCTGTCGGCGCTGTCGCAGGCGGTGACGCTCGGCAAGGACACGTTCACACGCGGGTCGATTGAGAAGAGCACGATTGAAGAGTCGGTGCGCGTGCTCAAGAGCTACAAGCGCGTCCTCGCCGAGTACGGGATCGAGCGGCCCGAGCAGGTTCGCGTGGTCGCGACCAGTGCCGTCCGCGAGGCGATCAACAAGCTGAGCTTTCTCGACCGCATCTACACCGCCACGGGCATCCAGGTCGTCCCGATCGACGAAGCGGAGGTGAACCGGATCACGTACCTGGGCATCCAGCCGTTGCTCAAGCTCGACCCGCAACTGGCCGGCGCGCGAACCGTCATCACCGAGGTCGGCGGCGGCAGCACGGAGCTGCTTCTGGTGCAGAACGCCGACGTGCTGTTCGCGCACACGTATCGACTCGGCTCGCTGCGCATCCGCGAAACGCTTGAAGCGTATCACGGCTCGCAGGCCACCACGCGGCGACTGATGGAGACGCAAATTCAGCGCGTCGTCGATCAGGTCTTGCAGCAGGTTCCGGCCGAACAGGCCCAGGAAATGGTGACGCTCGGCGGCGACATGCGCTTCGCGGCGGGGCAGATCGTCCCCGATTGGGATCCCGACGGACTGACTCGCATCCCGCTAAGCGATCTCGAAGAGTTGACCAACACCGTCCTGTCGCTCAACGAGGACAAGCTGGTTCACCGGTATCACATCACGTTTCCGGATGCGGGGACGCTCGGGCCGGCACTGCTGGCGTACGTCATGTTGGCGCGAGCCTTCGAGTTGAAGCAGGTGATCGTGGCCAGCATCAACCTGCGCGACGGACTGCTCAAGGAAATGGCGACGCGCGGCGGTTGGAATGAGGACTTCAGCAATCAAGTCATCCGCTCGGCAATCGATCTCGGCCGCAAGTTCGGCTTCGACGAGCCCCACGCGAGGCAGGTCTCGAAATTGTGCAAGATCCTGTTTCAGGGACTGCGCGACGAACACCAGTTGGACCCGCGGTATGAACTGCTGCTGCGAGTCGCCGCGCTGCTGCATGAGATCGGCCTG
>JAYUFF010000195.1:0-2522 GCA_043738825.1 Schlesneria sp. | reverse complement strand
CCGCGAGCTTGCCGGGCGCCCAGAAATCGTCGTCGTCAGAGAAAGCGATGAACTCACCCGACGACGCAGCAATCCCCCTGTTTCGCGCCTCAGACACCCCGGTTCGGCGCTCGCTCGAAACGAGCACGATCCTTGCGTCGTTCAGCGCCTCTACTGCCTCGGGCGTGTCGTCGGTCGAGCCGTCGTTGCTGACAACGATCTCCAGACTTTCGTAGGTCTGGGCTTGAATCGACCGGATTGTGCGAAGCAGCCGGTTCTTGCGATTCGAGGTCGGGATCACCACCGAGCAAAGCCCCGGCCGCTGCACCGCCGTAATGGTTGGAAAATGATGCACCGTTCAATCACCGCTTCCTGTCCGCCTACCCTGTTGCTCGATAGCTCGTTCGGGATCTACCCACCCGCATTGGTGTTTCGTCATAGTAGGACAACGCGTGCTCACCTAGCCCACCACATGCCCACTCAGACCGTTGCACTCCCTGTCGATGGCGGGACCGAAGACTGTTGTTGCTTTCGTCGCGCTCGTATTGGTGGGCGCGGCGCTCGAAAATGTTGGCATCGGTCTACTCATTCCCCGGATCGATGCGCTGAACAGCAAAACGTCGCCATCGGTGCGCGTCGCGGGAAAGGGCCTGCCCAGAGTTTGTTTCAACGGACAACGCCGCCGCCATCTCAACTACCAGAGCTCAACCAGCCTCTACACTTCATCAACCGCAACCGTTCACCGATCACTGAAACTGGCCGTTGCCTCGCGTTGCACATAGATGAGATTTTCGTCGTTGATGAGAAGATCGAAGTCCATACCGCCGAGAACTCTTTGAAAATGCCGGCTAGAACCTGGGAAGAACCAATCGTGAGGCTCAATAAAAACTACCTTGGTCTTCAAAAGCCACTCAGTGCTCGACTCGAACAGATCAGATTCAAAACCCTCGATGTCGATCTTCACCATAAAGAGTTCGCAATCACTGTTACTCTCAAGAATTTCGGGGACCGTGAGCAGCTGAACAGCTCCACCAGCACTTCGTTCCGTCGTAACGGTCCAGTCTTCGCGGTTATCGGTGATGAGGTTGACCATGCCAGCCTCGCTGCCGATCGCCGCTTCGAGGACAACGACGTTCTGTCCTCGAACATTGTGGCGACACGTTGCCGCGTTCCCAGGATCAGGCTCGACGGCCACGACGCGTGAGCCCGGAAAGCGAGACGCGAACCACAGGGCTGAAGCGCCGTTGTTTGCCCCTAAGTCGATGATGAGCGGAATCTTGCCGCACATCTTGATGTCTTCGAAGCGCCGCTGGATCTCATCGAATTGCCGAAGGTACTGCAGCTCATACTGCATGCTCGAGAAGACCTGGGAGAAAACTTCGGCGTCCGACCCACGCCGCACGGTGACTCTGCCGATCCCTCGCACACTTGCAGATGTGGAGACATGATGCTTCAGGTAGCAGAAACCCATGTGTCTGACATCCCGCAGATTGCTCAAGACCGTTCGTGCGGCACCCATGGGCAAAATACTAACCGAACGTCTGATGTCGGCGTTGCCGCACGTCGGCTTCCACGTCGCTTCAAGAGCGACTCGCTGTCGCTCGTGCTTGGACTCCTCACGCCTACGGCGGCGAGGTGACGGTGAACGACATGCCGTTCGACCAGATCGACCACCTCAGCTACTGGTCCAAGGTCGGCTACGCCGGACAGCAGTCGGCTTCCCGTCGGCACAGCCACCCCTCTTGGACGAAAAGGTCTCGGGCTATCGGGCGGTGAGCTAGAGATTGCAGATGGCCCGAGCTGCCGTGCGAAATCGGACGCTTCTCATTCTCGACGAGACAACGAGTGAACTCGGCAGCGTAGAAGAACAGCAGACGCTTTCGGCGGTTCGGAAGCACTGCCCGAAGGCCATCCTTCTCGTAGTCTCCCACCGCGGAGTCGCCTACCCGAAGCTGGTCGCACGACAATCATTGACCTCGACGGTTCAAGCGGCGCGATCGTTGCGCCCATTTCGCCCGCGGCTGGTGAGCCGTCGAACCAGACCGGGCCGGCCACTCGCCGATTCGACCGGAGTGTCGCCGGGGGCACCCGACGATGAGCTGTACCGGTAGGGGGAGGCGCCTGTGTATCGGTAACCGCCGCCGGATTCGTGTCTGACGCGATTCAGCACAAGACCGAGAATGCGCGGTTGTCCGTTGCGTAACAGCTCCATGGCGCGGACCAGTGCGTGACGGTGCGTGTGCCGCAGCGAGGTGACGACGATGGTGCCATCGACGAATTGGGAAAGGACGACTGCGTCGGCAAACGCGAGCAACGGCGGGGAGTCGACTATCACCATGTCGAAGTCCTGAGCGGCGCGAACAAAGAAGTCTTTCGCCACGGTGGAACCGAGAATCTCGACCGGATTGTCGATGCGGCGACCTGCCGGCAGGAGCCACAAATTCTCGCTCTCCTGTTGGCACCAACTCAGAATGTAGGCGGGTCCTGTTCCGGGTCGCTCGACGCGCAAACGGGTGGAACGCCCAGCCGCTTCATCCCGCTGC
>JAYUFF010000194.1:0-2527 GCA_043738825.1 Schlesneria sp. | reverse complement strand
AGCGGAGAGGGTGGGATTTGAACCCACGAGGAACTTACGCCCCTGCCGGTTTTCAAGACCGGTGCAATCGGCCACTCTGCCACCTCTCCGAGGGGTGTCTGGGTTGGGGCGGCATCTTACTGGTCGCACGCGCGCGATGCCAGTTTCGCTGCGCCTCCGTTTGAGAAACGAATCGGCTCGTGCAACGTGGACACTGACGCGGCAATGAAGTTCACGGCGACTTGGGCGAGTGGCACAACCGGATTATGGGGCCGCAGAAGTTTGGGGGGACTGATGGTTCACCGCATGCTGGCAAGCGGTGAATGGTTTCATCTCCGCAGGGATGGCAGCGATCAGCCGGGGGGCGAGTACTGCGGTGCTTCAAAAATGTGACCCACCCTGCGTTGAATCAGGCGATGGTTCTGAACTGAGTTGACCGCGTGAAACATCACCGCCAGCAGCGCGAGTTCGCGCTGTGGAGGCTTCCTCACTTCGGCCGGATCGCGAAGCGAACTTTTGTCACTCCGCAGCGAGCCGCCAGCAGCAGCAGCGGCTCGACGACCGAGTACGGGACGGAGCGGTCGGCTCGAATGCGCAGTTCAGTCGCGTCCGTTCCGTGTTCCTCGGCGGCCAGTTGCAGCTTGCGTTCGATCGCATCGACCGTCGTTTCGTGTCGGCCGAACGGCAGCCGTTTGTCGGTCGCCACCGTGACGAGAACGCGGCTGGCGACCTCGTCCTCGTCGCGGCCCTGAGTCGCCGTCGGCAGCGTGACCGGCTCGACCTGCTCATGCCTAATGAAGTGGCTGGCGACGAGAAAGAAGTTGATCAGCAGGAACACCACGTCGATCAGCGTGTGATGTTAAATTGCAGTCCGCGTTGAATTTTGGCCGCCGGGAGACGCATCGAGAGAATCCAAAACACGAAACCCAAAACGACATTCTTGGTGAGCCGGGAGGCGTCAGCCCAATGGCACTCGCTTTACTAACCCGCAGCGTAAGCGAGGGCGATGACAAGAGGCGTTTTCTCTTGTTTCCCTCGCTTACACTTCGGGTTGCTGGGGTAAAGTAAGTGCCATTGGGCGTCAGCCTCCGGACACTTCATAACAGGAGCCCAGGGGCTGACGCCTCAAAGTCTTCGATGGCCCCGGTCTTGCCACTCACGTCAGGGCCATCGAAGACCCTGACCCTGCCACTCTGATTTTTATGCTCCCCTCAGGTTGAAGCACCACGCTTGTTTGGCAATGCAATGCATGTCATCGACCTGTTTCCAATGCGATCTCGACCACGTCACCCACGCGGATCAGTCCGCCAGTCGATCCGACTCCGCGCGTGTTCGTAGTCAGGCGATAGAAGTGATTGAACCGCTCGCGAGTCGCCCACGGTGGCAGATGTTGTTCGCGGAGTTCCGCAAATCGGAGCGCGAACTCGGGCCAGACCTCGCCGGTTGAGGGATCGCGGGTCGGGACGACGCAGCGCTGGCAGGAGTTCGTTCCCGCGAACATCGCGCTGCCGATGCGGAACGGCTGCGCGGTTGAATCGGCTCGGAAGAGGCGGTCCTCCCAGAACGGTTCGACGCCATCAACCTCCAGGTTCGCACGGAATCGGCGTCGCACTTTGTCGAGCGTCACGCCGGGAAACCACTCGGTCACAGCTTGCAGACTCGCAGTGCTGACGATCGTCGGGCCGGTCGCTTCGGTGTCGTCTGGGAAGCCTCCGCCCGGCTCCTCGATCAGCAGCACGTCGAGCGAGAAGTAGTCGCTCAGCCAGCGTTGCAACGGATCGCGCTGTTGGTCGATCTGCCAGCGAAGGACTTCGGTGTCACCTCGCCTTCGCGCGGTGAGCGTGCGACCAACCGGATCGAGTTCCAGCACGAGACCATGCACGGCCGAAGTCCGCTTGGCGTTGATGAACTTCCCCGACGGATCGACCAGCGCGAACTGACGGTCGTACTGCAAGGCTCCGTTGGGGAGAACGACCGCCTCGTCAACCAACAACGGGTCGAACGACTTGAGCGGATAGATTGCAATGCGGTCCAGTTGAGGCATGATGCGTCCCGGCGAATTGGCCGCCCGTGGAAAAACTCGTGGGGTCGGTTTGTCACCAGCCCGTGTCATGAGAAACCTTGAGACGGGCTGGTGACAAACCGACCAGCCTGTTGAATTACGTAGGGTATGCCTCTGGCTTGCCCGTTATCTAACTGCAAAACGGGCAAGCGGGACGCTCACCCTACGTTTTTCAACAGGCTGCTACCCACGACGGTCAACCGGCTCGGCGGCGCGTAACCTCACCGTGAACGTGCTTCCCTTGCCGAGCTGACTCGTCACCTTGACCTGTCCGCCGAAGACCTGGCAGAGGTGCTTCACGATCGACAGGCCCAGTCCCGTACCACCGACTTCGCGCGAGCGTGCCCGATCGACGCGAAAGAACCGTTCAAAAATCCGGGCTTGGTTTTCCTTCACGATCCCGACGCCGGTGTCCTCCACGTCGAACACGATCCAGTCTCCCTCGCGCCGCCAGCGAACCGAGATTCGTCCGCCAGCGGGTGTGTA
>JAYUFF010000193.1:0-6659 GCA_043738825.1 Schlesneria sp. | reverse complement strand
CGTCAACCAGCGCCACGGTATGCAGTGGCTGGTGCAGATCGCCGAGCAGATGGAAGAGCCAGCACAAGCGGACGGCCCGATTCTCGTCATCGGTCACGTTTGTGTCGCGGCCCGGATCGGCGGTCGTTTCGCCCTTGAGCAGTTTCATCGTCAGGTCGAGTTGTTCGACGATGTTCGTCGGGTTCGGCCCTTCGCCGACGAGCAGTTTTTCCGGAAGAGCCGACTCCGTCTGCCCGGCCTGGTACGGGTAGTTCACGTAGTGCCACGAACCGTGATGGAATTTGTGGATCGGATGCGCGGCAATCTGATCTCGCGCCAGCGACCTTGGCGGACGAATGTGATCGGACCAGACGGCGGCTCGAATGAACAGCCACTCGGCGTCGGTGGCATCGTTGGGCCGGTTCTTGAGCAGCAGCTCATCGCGGTGCGGGTGCTTGCGCAGGATCGCGACCACCTTTTCGCGCTGCGAGTCGTTCAGCCGCTCCCACGCGATCCGCGCGATGGTCAGATGCCCGGCATCGTTCCACGCCGAGACCGAACCCATCGACGCGAGAACGACCACAACAACCACGACCAGAGAGAACAATCTGCGCATGGCGAGACTCCGAAGAATGAAAGCCGAGCTTCGACAAACCGACGGACGGTCGGCAGCATATCGTCCGCGTCGATTGCTGGCTTCCGGCGAACGAAGCGTGAGCTTTGTGTGAGGGACAAGTTCTCAAACAAGCGACGCCACCGGGCTTGTCTCGGTGGTTCAACGGCTTCTGCGCTATTCGGCTGCTGATTTCGAGTGAACAAGTAGCGCAAAAGCCGTTGAACCACCGACGCAAGGTCAGGGGCGGCGCAGAAACTCGCGGGTGAGGGCGGGTCAGACGCATCGAACGGTGAGCGACCGGTGTCAACCGGCTGGTTTTGCGAGCCCCTTCACAAAACAAAACACCGGCGACTGAGAGGTCGCCGGTGCTGGGATGGTCAACAAATTCAACGAGCGGGGAAGAGAAGCCCCCTCACCCTAACCCTCTCCCCGCAGAGCCGGGGCGAGGGGACAGGAGAGTTCACCGGGTTACTTCTTCTCGGGAATCCGCATCGCGTAGAACGACCGCCAGACGAAGATCAGGGCGACGATCAGCATCCCGACGCCGACGACGGGCGTGTAGTCGAAGAACTTGCCAGCGTGAGACGCCTCTTTGCCTTTCACCGCGATCTCGACAGCCAGCAGCCCGAACAGGGTCGAGAACTTGATGATCGGATTCAGCGCGACGGAGGTCGTGTCCTTGAACGGATCACCCACGGTGTCGCCCACGACGGTGGCCGCGTGCAGGTCGGTTCCCTTCTCGCGCAGATCGACCTCGACCAACTTCTTGGCGTTGTCCCACGAGCCGCCCGCATTCGCCATGTAGATTGCCTGGAACAGGCCGAACACGGCGATCGAAATCAGGTAGGCGACGAAGAAGTTCGGATCGAAGAACGCGAACGCCAGCGTGAACGACATCAACGCGATGAAGATGTTCCACATCCCGGCCTGAGCGTACTCGGTGCAGATGCGGACGACGGTCTTCGAGTCCTCCAGATCGGCCGCTTTCTTCGTGAGGTCCATGTTCTTCTTGATGTACTCGACCGCGCGGTAGGCACCGGTCGTGACGGCCTGCATCGACGCGCCGCAGAACCAGTAGATCACCGATCCGCCGCAGAGGAACCCGAGCAGCACCGGGGCATCGGTCAGACTGAGGTGCAGCAGCGACTTGCCGTCGATTTTCGTTTTCTCGAGCAGCAGGATGATCGAGAAGATCATCGTCGTCGCCCCGACCACGGCCGTGCCGATCAGCACCGGTTTGGCCGTCGCCTTGAAGGTGTTCCCCGCCGAGTCGTTCGCTTCGAGATAGTGCTTGCCGACTTCGAAGTCGGGATCGAAACCGAAGTCGCGTTTGATTTCTTCCTTGATGCCGGGGATGTGCTCGGTTTGCGCGAGTTCAAACACCGACTGGGCGTTGTCCGTCACCGGGCCGTAGCTATCGACGGCAATCGTCACCGGGCCCATGCACAGGAATCCGAAGGCCACCAATCCGAACGCAAAGATCGAGGCATGCGGTCCCATCACCGCCCCCAAATCCAGCATGCTGACCGCGTACGCGCCACCCATCAGGCCGGTGATCAGCATCCCCATCCAGAAGGCGCTGAAGTTTCCGGCGACCAAACCGGAGAGGATCGTCAGCGACGCTCCACCCTCACGCGAGGCGGTCACGATTTCTTTGACGTGCAGTGAGTGCGAACTCGTGAAGATCTTGGTGAACTCGGGAATCAACACGGCCGCCAGCGTGCCGAGGCTGATGATCGAGGCGAGCTGCCACCAGAGTTCGGGCAGAGGCGAAACCCCCACCTTAATATCGCGGATCAGCAGCCAGCTCATGCCGTAAGAGGTCGTGATGCACAGCATCGAGGCGATCCAGATCAGGCGCGTCAGCGGCTGCTCGAAGTCAAACTCCTTCAACCCGGCGTACTTCGCCTTGGAAATCGCCTGATTGATGAAGTACGAGATGCCCGACATGAAGTCCATCAGGAACCGCATCGCGAACAGCCAGACGATCAGCTTGGCCTGGATGTCGGCGAAGTTGGCTCCCGCCGTCTCCTTGGTCACGGCCAGCGAGATGAAGGTGATCAGGGCCACGCCGGTCACACCATACGTTTCAAATCCGTCGGCCGTCGGTCCCACCGAGTCACCCGCGTTGTCGCCGGTGCAGTCGGCGATCACGCCGGGGTTGCGGGGATCGTCTTCCTTCACGTTGAAAACGATCTTCATCAGGTCCGAGCCGATGTCGGCGATCTTGGTGAAGATGCCCCCCGCGATGCGCAGGGCCGACGCGCCGAGCGACTCGCCAATCGCAAAGCCCAGAAAGCAGATGCCGACGATCTCGCGCGGCACGAACAGCAGGATGATGACCATCATCACCAGTTCGAGCGAAATCAGAAACAGCCCGATCGACATGCCCGCTTGCAGCGGAATGTTGACCACGTCCCACGGGTTACCGCGCAGCGAGGCGAACGCGGTGCGGGAGTTGGCATACGTGTTGACGCGGATGCCGTAGTACGCCACCCAGTACGAACCGGCCATCCCCACGACCGAGAACAGCAGCACCTGCACCACCGTTTCGATTTCCTCGTGTTCCAGGGCCAGGAAGTAATAGGTCATGGCCGCACCGATCAGCCCGAACAGCATCAGCAGAAACTTCCCCTGCTGGATCAGGTACGTCTTGCACGTCTGGAAGATGATCTCGGACACGTCGAGCATCGACTTGTGAGCCGGCAGACTGTGAATTCTCGCCCGCAGATACAGGCTGATCCCCAGCGTTCCGGTGATGACGAAGGCCCCATAGAACAGCAGATTCCAGCCGGCGATGTCGATCCCGGCGATGTTGAACTTCGCCTGGTGCAAGTCGGGGATGGCGAGCTTCGCCTCACTGGCGAACGACGACGACGAAAGCAGCAGCAGGGCGAGTGCCGCCAAGAGTGGCGAAGCTAGCAGCCTCCCCATTCGCCTGATGACATCGACAGTCGTGGTGAAATCGACTGACGAACGTGCCGAGTACGCGAGGCCATTTCGCTGCATCTGTCCCCCCTCCGTGAAGGATGTGTTGGTGAAGCCGCCGCCGACAAGAATTGAGGCGAGCGTCCGAAGTGAACTGCAATCAGGCCAGACAACCCATCATGCTGCCCGGCAGAGTGGGGCAGATTCTAAAGAGGTCGTTATCGGCAGGCAACGCAACGGGGCGAACTGATGAGAAATGTCGGACAACTTCACGCCGCTCGGCCTGCGCATCAGAAGAGCTGATCGACGGTCAGGTCCAGCCCTTGAAACGACACTCTGCCACCCTTCGCCACCGTATGAGAGTCGGCGTACGTACCGTCGGATCGAGACCCGCGATGGACCTCCACGCACGAGTCGGTCAGATTCACGATCCAGTACTCGGCAACACCCACTTCGGCATAGAGCGGCAGTTTAACTTCACGGTCAAAGTCGAGCGACGTGTCGGCAACTTCGATCACGAGCAGGATGTCGGATGCCTGCGGAGTCGAATCCGCGTAGAAGTCGCCTCGCGGCTGAAGCAGCGCCAGATCGGGTTCCGGTTTGCTGTCTTCCAAGGCCACGGGATCTTGAACGCTCACAATCCAACGGCCTTGTGACAGTGCTTGGAACAGCGAGTTCAAGCGTTTCACACAAGCGGCGTGACGGTCTCCGATGGTCATTTTGTCAACGATCTCCCCGCGAATGAGTTCCACGCGGTCGTTCTCATCGAGAATTTCGCGTGCAATCATTTCGTCGTACTCATCCACCGAAAAGCGGTGATGCACTCGGCTGGCAAGTGACACTGAAGACTCCCTTGATGTCGGGCACGGACAATTGGATTCAAACGATAACGTGACAACGAACATGGGCCAAGCCACAGGCTGCGAGTGTGTGCATCACGGCACGAAGACGAACTCGGGCGAATTGATCAGCGTCCAGATCAGGCCTTCGGCCCGCTCGCGCCAGTCGGCGCGAAGGCGTTGCGTGGGCGGGTCGCCCTGTTCCAGTTCCTTCGCCAGCGCGAGCTTTCTGTCGCTCGCCTCCGGCTTGAGAGGGTTGGGCCACGTCACGCCGGTGTTCTTCGGCGGGAGCGGCTGCACGAGGGGAGCGTCCAAGCAGCGCGAGTCGTAGCCGTCGGCCAGCAGTTCGCGGAAGAGTTCGCGTTCTTCACACGTGGCCGGTCTCGCAATCCCGACGCGATTGGGCAACGCTCACCATTCCGGCGCGAGCGGGTTCGACGCGGGCAACAGCAGCGGGTTCGAGAGTTGATCGTGAATCACACCGGGAGCGAACCGGGCATCGGTCTCGAACAGGTTGCGACCGTCCGAAGGAGATGTCGAGACGAACCGCCACGTCAATGGTCGTTGACTTCCCAGCTCGCGCTCGATCGACGAGATCGAGACCGCCACCATCAGCGTCGCGGCCAAAACCATCGCGGCGGCGGGAACCCAGCCGTTGAAGCGGTCCCGCCCGCGCGGCCACGCGGGCAGCGCGGCGGCCACGCGCGGCCAGAGACTGGGGCGCGGGTGTGACTGTCGATCGACCTCCGTCGCCGCCGTCGAGATCGATTGCAGTGCGTCGAGGCTCTGCTGCAATCGACGTTGCTGAGCGCGGCACTTCGGGCACGCGGCAACGTGGATTTGCAGTGACTCCGCGTCACCGGCATCGGACAGATCGCGGCCGATCCACAACGGCAGGAGTCGGCGGGCTTGTTCGCAGTTCATGGTTCCACCTCGTCGTCATTGGTCAGTTGAGAGCGGAGAGTCGAGAGACAAGAGCCAGACCAGATCGGCTGTCATTCCTCTTCTTCTGGCTCTGGACTCTTCGCTCTCAACACTCGACTCATTCAGTCATTGGGCTTGGGATTCGCAGCCTCGTGATCGGTCACCGTCTTCAGTGTTGGCTCTGTGTCGCGGCGCTTGACCCAGATCGCTTCAAACATGTGGCGCGCCTCGGCCAGCCGCCAGCGGATCGTCGCCTCTTTGCGTCCGAGCATCGAAGCGATCTCGGAGGTTGAAAAGTTTTGCAGGTCGCGCAGCATCAGCACCACGCGGTAGTTTTCGGGAATCTGATCGAGCACCGCTTCGACCTCTTGTTGAAGATCGAGAGCCTGACGGGGATCGACCGTCGCGGGATCGGGTTGTTTTTCCGAACGATGATCGGTGAACAGCAGCCACCAGCCGCGACGCTTTCGCCGCCGCAGATGGTCCAACGTTTGATTGACTCCAATCCGGAAGAGCCACGGCCCGAACCGCCTCGCCGGGTCAAACTGCTCCAGCCGTTCGTAAGCTTTGAGAAACGTTTCCTGGGCGAGATCCTCGGCCTGCTCGATGCTCTTCACGAATTGCAGGATGACCCGGATCAACCGCCGCTCGTACCGCATCACCAACTCACCAAACGCCTGTTTGCTGCCATGGCGCGCCTCGTCCACCAGCCGCGCTTCGTTCGTCGCGCCGCCGAGGTCATCCGACTCGAAGGTCGTCAGGTCAGGTAGGGCCATTGTGTCGAGCATGTGTCACCGGCCAGACAGTACGCCAGCTTGGGCAACAGTGTTGGAGAACGTGGAAAACCGCAGACGCCGGCCAGATACCCGACATCTCCGAAGCAGCCGGGCATCCTCTATTATGATTATGTTCTCCTGAGATGGCTCACTTGATTTGGGTGAGTGCAAAGTGAGAAGTGATCCGTGCAAAGTGAAATGCAATCCTGACAGTCGTCCAGCGGTGCGAAACGACAGTCGGAGATCGGGTCATGACTGGAATTCACGGTTGGAGCAGTGCCTGCTTCGCTCCCGCTTTGCACTTTGCACGGATCACTTCTCACTTTGCACTCAATTTTTCGCTCCGATCTGTCACAGTGGCAACGATGGTCGGTCGGATTGTAGCGGCCAGCCCGATCCTGTGTCTCGGCGGAGGGTTTTGTTACCATCTCGCCGCCGCTGAGCCTGGGCCGGTCGAGAAGAGTGTCTCGATCGGGCCGGAGGATCGCCACCCGGTAAGGATGCCGCCGACATTTCTGCGCACCTCGACGCAAGACGCGGAATCCGCAGCGTGTGGAAACAGCTAGCCAATCAGTGGGCCTTGGTGACCGGAGCCAG
>JAYUFF010000192.1:0-2529 GCA_043738825.1 Schlesneria sp. | reverse complement strand
CCACTCGCACGGCCACGTCGAAGCTCCGTGACCGTGGCGCCCCCATTTGAAACAGGCGATGGCCCTGCTCCATTGGCGACATGCTGGCCGATTCTGTGGCGGCTTGATAAGAAGATCGCACGCGCGGCCGAGGTGGCAGACCGAAAAGCGACCCGGACGTTTGAAACGTCCGGGTCGCTGTACCACGTGTCACGCGGCGAAACGCGATTTCTGAGGTTCTCATCATGCTGCTAGTGGAACACGAGGCGGGCGTAGTCCGGCTCACGTTGAATCGGCCCGAACGGCGGAACGCGCTGTCCGAGGCGATGCTCACCGAACTGGGGGCGGCTCTCGAACGCATCGCGAGCGATCGCGCGGCGCGCGTGGTGGTGCTGGCCGCGGCCGGATCGGTCTTCTGTTCGGGACACGATCTCGGTGAGATGGCAGGGCGGACGGAAGCCGACTACCAAACGTTGTTCGCTCGCTGTTCGAGCGTCATGCAGCAGATCCGGCGGTTGCCTCAACCGGTCATCGCGCGCGTGCAGGGACTCGCCACGGCCGCCGGTTGTCAGTTGGTGGCCGCCTGCGACTTGGCCGTGGCCGCCACCGAAGCCCGCTTCGCCACTCCGGGCGTGAAGATCGGATTGTTCTGCACGACGCCAATGGTTCCGCTGGTGAGAAGCGTCCCGCCGAAAGTCGCGATGGAAATGCTGCTGACCGGAATTCCGATCTCGGCCGAACGGGCACTGGCTGTCGGGCTGGTCAATCGCGTGGTCGCCGCCGATCAACTCGACGCGAGCATCCGCGAACTGACCGACTCCATTGTGGCGAGCAGTCCGTTGACGCTGAGCCTCGGCAAGCGCGCCTTCTACGACCAACTGGCCCTCGACGAACCGACGGCCTACGACCGCGCGACGGGCGTGATGACTGACAACGCGATGAAGCACGACGCCCAGGAGGGAATCACCGCGTTCCTCCAGAAGCGGCCTCCGCAGTGGACCGGCGAGTGAGAGACGTAGCACATGCTGCCAGCTTGTGAGTCCGTCATGGTGTTCCGGAAGCCGAATGCAGAGACAGAATCATGAGTACAGAATCATGAAAACCGAAGACACTCCCGTTATCGACGGTCGTCTCGCAATCCACTGTGTCTGGCCTTCGTCATTCTGTGAAACATGATTTTGTCGTTCCTCTTCCCGACAGGGTGTGACATGCCTCTAATTGGTTTCGACGATCTCTATCGGTTCGCGGATGAATTGCCTGCGCCGCTGTCCGTCGTGGTGGCGGGAGGAGCTGATCCAACGGTTCTCGAAGCGCTGGCTTTGGCTCACCGACGCGGGTGGGTCGAGCCGGTGTTGACCGGCCGCGCGGACGACATGCGGCGGCTGGCTCATGATCTGAACATCGACCTCACCGGCTTTCGGCTCGTCGATGCTGAAGAGGCGGCCGTCGCCGCAGTTGCCGAAGTGAAAGCCGGTCGCGCGCGGCTGCTCATGAAGGGGCAGATCGCCACGCCATCGCTCATGAAAGCCGTGCTGGCTCGCGACACGGGGCTGCGGACGAACCGTTGCATCTGTCAGGTGGTGCTGATGGAGATTCCCCGCGATCGGCGGCGGTTCCTGCTGTCGGACACCGGCATCACGATTCAACCGACGCTCGATCAGAAGGCCGACATCTTGCAGAGCCTGATTGAGACGGCGACCGTGTTGCTCGAACCCTCGTCATCCATCGCGCGAATACCCTCCCACGCGCAACCTCTCGACCCACGCGAACAATCCGTCTGCGGCGGGCCGCGCATCGCGGTGATGTCGGCGACCGAGAAGACGGCCGAGGCGATGCCCGACACGCTCGAAGCGGCCGAGTTGACGCGACGCCACGGCGCGGGTGAGTTCCCCGGCGGCGTGGTGCAGGGTCCGCTGTCGTTCGATCTGGCGTATGCCACCGACGCCGGCGAGAAGAAGCGGATCGAAGGCCGCGTCGTCGGCGCGGCCGATGCGATGCTCTTCCCCGATCTGCTGTCGGCCAACTTGACCGTGAAGGCCATCATGTACACCGCCGACTGCCGCTTCGGAGGCGTGCTCTGCGGAACGGCCTGCCCGGTGGTGTTCATGTCCCGCGCGGACACGACCACGACGCGGTTGAACTCGCTGGCACTCGCGCTGCGCATGCTGGTGCGGTGAGTCAAACCTCGCGGCTCGGTCGTGGGTCAGCGACAGTCACGGACGACCGCCCGTTCGCAACACGGCTTCGGCGAGTTCCAGCACGTCGGGGGCCAGGCCCGCATCGCGCAGGCCGCGCACCGTGGCGTCGATGTCGTACTCGACCCGCTTCAGTTCGATGCGGCCGTTGTCGATGATCGCGTATGCGGCGCGAGGGTCTCCGTCGCGCGGCTGCCCGACACTGCCGGGGTTCAGCAACTGCCACGGACCCAGGTCGAGATGAAACTGAAGATGAGTGTGCCCGACGCAGACGATGTCGGCCTCGATCCCGGCGAGTCGCACGCGCCACGGTTCCGGTTCGTCGGCCAGATACTCGTCCATCGGATCGCGCGGC